>JAYTIS010000320.1:0-4262 GCA_043731725.1 Novosphingobium sp. | reverse complement strand
GACCACATCATCACGGTGGCGCGCCCCAGCAGGTTGTCGATCGGGACCATGCCGATCCCGCCCATCGGATCGGCGGGATAGCGGCTGTCTTCCGAATTGTCGCGGTTGTCGCCCATCAGGAACACCGAACCTTCGGGCACCACCACCGGGTCGGTATCGTCCTTGGGACGGGGGCCGAGGTCGAGCACCTGATAGCTCTTGCCCTCCGGCAAAGTCTCGGTGAAGCGCGGATAACGGCACACGTCCGCGCCATCAGCGCGCTTGGCCATAAATTGGCTGGAATAGCAGCGGGTGTTGGGGCTGACCGCGACTTCGAAATCGGCGATCCGCTGTTTGGGAATGGCCACATTGTTTAGCCACAACTGTCCGGCCTTCATCTGCACCGTATCGCCGGGCAAACCGATCACGCGCTTGATCCAGTCTTCCTCGAAATGCGCCGGGGCTTTGAACACCACCACATCACCGCGCGCTGGATTGGAAGCGAACACGCGGTGCTCGGGCAGCAGCGGCAGGCTGAACGGTAGCGAACGTCGCGATACGCCGTATGGCCATTTGGCGAGCAACAAGTAATCGCCGTTGAGCAGCCGCGGCAGCATGGATTCGGATGGAATATAGAACGGCGCGAACACAAAGCTGCGGAACAGCACCACTGCGATCGCCAGCTTGAGCACGAAGATCGGGAACGAATCTTCCTTCTTCGCAGGCTTCGACGAGATGGTTGCGGGGGTCTCAGGAGCCGGCGTCTCGGCGGTTTCAAGCGTGATGTCAGTCATCGGCAAAGTCCATGTTGGTCTGGCGCGGGCGCGTCAAGCCTTATACTGTAGTATATGAATAACACACTAACGCGCCGCCACAGACGATTTCCTTGCTTGGCCAATGCTGTGGCGAGGGGCATAGGCGCTTTCGACCAAATGCAGGAGTGATGCGATGAGCGATGCAGTGAAGGCGATGTGGCAAGATTTGAAGGCATTGCCGCGGCCCGATCTCAAGACATTGTTCGCCGATTCTGCGCGGCTGGCAAACTGGTCTGCCAAGCTTGACTTGCCGGGCGGGGCGGTGCGGTTCGATTGGTCGAAGACGCACCTCGATGGCGCGTTCGGCGCGGCCTTCCTTAAACTCGCCGAGGCCGCTGGCTTTGCACAGCGCCGCGCGGCGATGTTCGCGGGCGAACATATCAACACCACCGAGGACCGCGCGGTTGAGCACACTGCGCTGCGCGGGGTCGGCAAGGACAGCAGCGTCGAGGAAGCCCAAGCCTTGCACATGCGGATGAAAAGCTTGGTCGAGGCAATTCATCAAGGCGCCTTGGGCGAGGTCAAGCATCTGATCCACATCGGCATCGGCGGATCCGCGCTGGGCCCGGCGCTGGCAATCGACGCGCTGACCCGCGACGGGGCCGAAGTGGACGTTCACGTGGTCTCGAACATCGATGGCTGCGCGCTCGAAGCCGCGTTCAGGGCTTGCGATCCGGCCACGACCATGATCGCGGTCGCCTCCAAGACCTTCACCACGACTGAGACGATGACCAACGCGCAATCGGCGCTCGACTGGCTCAAGCTGAACAGGGTGAGCGATCCCTTTGGCCGAGTGGTGGCGTTGACCGCTTATCCGGACAAGGCGGTCGAATGGGGCGTGGATGAGACCCGCGTGCTACCGTTTTCGGAAAGCGTCGGCGGGCGTTATTCGCTGTGGTCGTCGATCGGGTTCCCAATTGCCTTGGCATTGGGCTGGGACGAATTCGCCGAATTTTTGGACGGCGCGGCGGCGATGGATCGGCATTTCCGCGATACCGACGGCCTCGCCAACCTGCCGTTGCGCGCGGCCTGCGCCGACCTGTACTATACCCATTTGCGGGGCACGCAGACCCGCGCCTGCTTCGCCTATGACGAGCGGTTGCGATTGCTGCCGAGCTATCTCCAGCAGCTCGAAATGGAATCGAATGGCAAACGGGTGAGACTCGATGGCACCCCGGTTGTTGGCCCGACCGCGCCGATTACCTGGGGCGGGGTGGGGACCGATGCGCAGCACGCGGTGTTCCAGCTGCTGCACCAGGGCACCAATCTGGTCCCGGTCGATTTCATCGCCGCGATTGGCCCCGGCGACGATCTTGACCCGGCACATCACCGCAACTTGCTCGCCAACTGTTTTGCGC
This sequence comes from Novosphingobium sp., assembly GCA_043731725.1. Classification (GTDB taxonomy): domain Bacteria; phylum Pseudomonadota; class Alphaproteobacteria; order Sphingomonadales; family Sphingomonadaceae; genus Novosphingobium. Next base: position 2,110 of record JAYTIS010000320.1, on the reverse strand, counting down.
AGGGCGCGGCGCTGATGGCAGGCAAGCCCAGCAAAGACGGCGCGCGGGCCTACCCGGGCGATCGGCCTTCAGCCACGATCCTGTGCGAAGAACTCAACCCGGCCACACTGGGCGCGCTGATCGCGTTCCATGAACACCGCACTTTTGCCAATGGGGTGATGCTGGAAATCAATTCGTTCGACCAGTTCGGGGTCGAGCTGGGCAAAGAGATTGCCAAGGCCATTGTCGCGGGTGGGACCACGTTCGATGCCAGCACCGAAGCGTTGCTGGCCGAGGCGGGGATTAAGTAACGTCGAGCCATGCTCCGAACGCGGGCATTGGATAGCATGCACGCCGACTTCCAAACCCGACTGGCATACCTGCGTCTCGCACCCCATATCCCGCCCGCAACAGGAGCGCACGATGGCTGAGTTTGACTACGACCTCTTTGTAATCGGCGCTGGTTCAGGCGGTGTCCGAGCCAGCCGGATAGCGGCTTCGCATGGAGCCAAGGTCGCGGTGGCTGAAGAGTTCCGCGTCGGCGGAACCTGCGTGATCCGCGGTTGCGTGCCCAAAAAGCTGCTGGTTTACGGTTCGCACTTCGCCGAGGAGCTGCAAGACGCCGCGCACTACGGCTGGTCGGTGCAAGGAATGAGCTTCGACTGGAACGTGCTGCGCGATACCGTGCTGCGCGATGTCGATCGGCTCGAGGCGGCCTACATCACCACGCTCGACAACAATAAGGTTGAGCATTTCCACGAGCGCGCGGTGGTTACCGGACCCAATTCGGTCAAGCTTGCGTCTGGGCAAGCGGTCACTGCGAAGTATATCCTGATCGCGGTTGGGGCCTGGCCGGTGATGCCGCAGTTCGAGGGCAATGAGCACTGCATTACCTCGAACGAAGTGTTTCACTTGCCGAGCTTGCCAAAGCGGGTGGTGATCCAGGGCGCGGGCTATATCGCGATGGAATTTGCTGGGATTTTCAATGCGCTGGGCTGTCATGTCACCGTTGTCAACCGCAGCGAAACCATCCTGCGCAGCTATGACACGGGGCTGCGCGATCGACTGCTGCAGATCACCTTGGCGCGCGGGATCGAATACAAGTTCAACAGCCCTCTGACCAAGGTTGAAAAGCTAGCCGATGGCAGCCTGATGGTCACCGCAGGAGATCACGATCCGTTCCCCGCTGACGTAGTATTAGTCGCCACCGGTCGCCGCCCAAACACCTCGGGTTTAGGGCTCGATAGCGCCGGGATAGTGCCGGGCGAGGGCGGTGAAATTCCGGTCGATCAATTCAGCAAAACCAGCTGCGACAGCATCTATGCCGTGGGCGATGTGACTGACCGGGTCCAGCTGACCCCGATCGCAATCCTTGAAGGCCATGCCTTTGCTGACAGCGTGTTCGGCGGCAACCCGCGCGCGACCGATTACACCGCGATCCCCAGCGCGGTATTCTCGCAGCCGCCGCTGGCCTCGGTCGGGTTGACCGAAGCTCAGGCGCGCAAACAGCTGGGCGGTGAGGTCAAGATTTTCACCGCCGACTTCCGCCCGATGAAAAACGTCTTCGCCAGTCGCCACGAACGCGGGCTGTACAAATTGGTGGTCGACGCCGGCAGCGACGTGGTGATCGGTGTCCATATGATCGGTCCCGAGGCACCCGAAATACTGCAAGCCGTGGCAATTGCGGTGCGCGCCGGGCTGACCAAGGCGGACTTCGATTCCACGATCGCCTTGCACCCATCGATGTCTGAAGAACTGGTCTTGATGCGCTAGGTTGCATTTCGAAACCAAACGACTAGGCTCCGCGCACAGCAACGGGAGTAAGTCGATGGCGGGCACGGTTATGGTCAGCGGTGGCAGTGGGTACATCGCAGGCGAGACAATCCGGCAGCTTCTAGCCAAAGGCTGGACTGTGCACACCACGGTCCGCAGCCTGGCGCGCGAGGCCGAGCTGCGCGGGCAACTGGGCGGCACGGCTGCCACACTCAAATTCTTCGCCGCCGATCTGATGAACGATGCTGGCTGGGCTGAGGCGATGGCCGGGTGCAGCCACGTCTGTCACATGGCCTCGCCATTCCCGGTTGGGGTGCCCAAGAACGCCGACGAGCTGATTGTGCCCGCCCGCGAAGGC
>JAYTIS010000319.1:0-6197 GCA_043731725.1 Novosphingobium sp. | reverse complement strand
AGCAAATCGTCAGGACTGCTGACTTTGGGCACCAGCACGGCGTCGGGCCCGGCTGCGGCCACGGCCGCCAGATCGGCCGCGCCCCACGGGCTGTCGAAGCTGTTGACCCGAATTATCAGCTCACGCCGGCCCCAGCCGCCCTCGTGAACTGCCGCTATTGCCGCTGCGCGCGCGTCATCCTTGGCTTCGGGCGCGACGGCGTCCTCAAGGTCGAGGATCACGACGTCGGTGGGTAGCTCGCGCGCCTTGGCCACAGCCTTGGGGTTTGAGGCGGGCAGGAACAACACGCTGCGGCGGGGGCGGAGGTCCATCGGCTAGCCTACGATACCGGCGGCGGCGAGCACCGCCAAGGTCAAGACATCCGGCGCAATCGCGGTCATTGGCGCAATTTGTACGGGCTTTTCCATCCCGATCAGCATCGGCCCGATGGTGGCATTGCCAGCCAATTCGCGGAGCAATTTGGCTGAAATATTGGCCGATTGCAGTCCTGGCATGACCAGCACATTGGCGGGACCGGACAGGCGGCTGAACGGATAGTTCTTCATCACCGCCGGGTTGAGCGCGGCATCGGGTGCCAGCTCGCCCTCATATTCGAACCCGGGTTGCTCGGCATCGAGGATCGCCACCGCATCGCGAATGTTTTCCAAGTAGCGTCCCGGCGGATTGCCGAAGGTTGAATACGACAGAAATGCGACTCGCGGCTCGTGCCCAAGCCGCCGCGCGACCGCCGCGGTTTCCTTGGCAATCACCGCCAGATCGGTGGCACTTGGCCGTTCGTTGACCGTCGTATCCGCCAGGAACACGGTGTAGTTCTTGCCGATCATCAGATGAATGCCGAACGGCAAGCGGCCGTCCTGGGGATCGAGCACCTGGCGGACTTCGCGCATGGTTTGCGCAAAAGTGCGGGTCATACCGGTCACCATCGCATCGCCGATGCCCAGCTTGAGCAGCAACGAGGCAAAGATATTGCGGTCTTGATTGACCATGCGTTTGACGTCGCGTTCCATGAACCCGCGTCGCTTGAGCCGCTCATAGAGCAACTCGACCATGGCCGGCACATAGATGCTCACCGCCGAATTTTCGATGTGGAAGCTCTCGGGTTGTTCAACGCCGAGCTCGGTCAGCTTGCTCAGCACGGCCTCGGTCCGGCCCACCAGCACCGGCTCGCCATAGCCGAAATCGCGGTACTGGATCGCCGCGCGCAGCACGATCTCGTTCTCGGCCTCGGCAAAGATCATCCGTTTGGGACTGGCCTTGACCGCATCATACACCTGGGTCAGCACCGAAGTCGTAGGATTGAGCCGCGCTTTGAGGCTGGTGCGGTAAGCGTCGAAATCCTCGATCGGCTTCTGCGCCACCCCGGTATCCATCGCCGCTTTGGCCACGGCCGACGAGACCAGGTCCATCAACCGCGGATCGAACGGCGCGGGGATGATGTAATCCCGCCCGAACTGCTGGCTTTTGCCATAGGCGGCGGCCACTTCTTCCGGCACCGGCTGGCGCGCCAGTTCGGCAATGGCCAGCGCGGCGGCGATCTTCATTTCCTCGTTGATCGCGGTGGCCCGCACATCCAGCGCGCCGCGAAAGATGAACGGAAAACCCAGCACATTGTTGACTTGGTTGGGGTAATCGCTGCGCCCGGTGGCAACGATGCAATCGGGGCGCACCCGCTTGGCTTCGGGTGGAGTGATCTCAGGATCGGGGTTGGCCATGGCAAAGATGATCGGCTGCGGGGCCATCCGCTCGACATATTCGGGCTTGAGCGCGCCAGCAGCTGACAGGCCGAGGAAAATGTCCGCACCGACCAGCGCCTCTTCCAAGGTGCGCGCGTCGGTGTCGATGGCATGCGCGCTCTTCCACTGATCCATCCCGCCTTCGCGGCCGCGGTAGATCACACCTTGCCGGTCGCAAACGGTGACGTTTTGATGGTGCACACCCATCGATTTAATCAGCGCAGTACAGGCCAGCGCTGCTGCCCCCGCGCCGTTGACCACAACTTTGACGTCCTCGAACTTGCGTCCGGTCAGATGGCACGCGTTGACCAGGCCCGCGGCGGTAATAATCGCGGTACCGTGCTGGTCATCGTGCATCACCGGGATTTTCATCCGATCGCGCAGGGCTTGCTCAATCACGAAGCATTCGGGGGCCTTGATATCCTCCAGGTTGATCCCGCCAAATGTCGGTTCCATCAAGGCCACGGCCTCGATGAATTTTTCGGGATCTTCTGTGTCGAGTTCGATGTCGATCGAATCGACGTCGGCAAAGCGCTTGAACAGCACCGCTTTGCCTTCCATCACCGGCTTGGATGCCAGCGCGCCCAAGTTGCCCATCCCCAGGATGGCTGTACCGTTAGTGATCACCGCCACCAAGTTGCCCTTGGCGGTGTATTCGTAAGCATCGGCGGGATTGTCAGCGATGGCCTGCACTGGCACCGCCACCCCGGGCGAATAGGCCAGGCTCAGGTCGCGCTGGGTCGCCATCGGCTTGGAAGCGATAATCTCGATTTTACCGGGGCGAATGGTCTTGTGATAAAACAGCGCCTCACGCTCGGTGAAGCGGACGTTGGCTTCTTCCCTGGGGGTCTCGTCTGACACTGGTATCTCCCGCAATGGCCTGTGCCCTAACCCAGCCGCGCGCGACGCGATAGGGGAAAGCTGCCCGCCAAACCGTCGCGAATCGCCTGCGTTCGCGCTAGGCTGACTAGATGCACGCCCCTGCCGCAGCCCCCAGCGCCACCCCGATGATGGCGCAGTACTTCGCCTTAAAGGCCGAGGCGGCGGATTGCCTGCTGTTTTACCGGATGGGTGATTTCTTCGAGCTGTTCTTCGATGATGCCCGCCAGGCTGCGCAAGTGCTTGATATCGCTCTTACCAGCCGCGGCGAGCACCTAGGCGCGCCAATCCCGATGTGCGGGGTGCCGGTCCATGCGGCCGAAGGTTATCTGGCCCGGCTGATCAAGGCCGGCTGCCGGGTGGCGATTGCCGAACAGACCGAAACCCCTGAGCAAGCCCGCCAGCGCGCCGGATCGAAAGCGCTGGTGGCGCGCGCTATCGTGCGCTTGGTCACCGCCGGGACGCTGACCGAAGAAGCCCTGCTCGAACCGCGCCGCGCCAATTTGCTGGCGGCGGTGTGCGACCTGCGCGGAACTTGCGGGATCGCCGCCGTTGACATCTCGACCGGGCGGATGGAGCTGGAGGAATGCGCGCCAGCGCAGCTGGGCGGGGTGCTGGCGCGGCTCGGCGCGAGCGAACTGGTGGCAAGCGAGGGGTTGGAGGGTGCTCCGCCCGAGACGATTGCGCGCTCATCGCGCGATTTTTCCAGCGAAGCGGGCGAGTCCAAGCTCAAAGCGCTGTACGACGTTGCCACGCTCGACGGGTTCGGCAATTTCAGCCGCCCGATGCTGGCGGCTGCGGCGGGACTGCTGGCTTACCTCGACCATGTCGGACGCGGTGCATTGCCGTTGCTGCTTCCCCCGGTGGCCCGCGCGTGGGAAGCGCATCTGGCAATGGACGAGGCGACGCGCGCCAGCCTTGAGATTCTCGCTTCGAGCCGAGGCGGGCGGCGCGGCAGCCTGATCGAGGCGGTCGACCGCTGCGTCACGGGGGCGGGTGCGCGGCAACTGGCGGAAGACCTATCGGCACCGCTGACAACTGCAATCGAGATCGAAGCGCGATTGGCGCTGGTGCAATGGCTGCATGATGATCCGCTGCTGCGCGGCGATCTGCGCATCGTGCTGCGGACGCTGGCTGATATTGGCCGCGCGCTCGGCCGGGTGGCCGCCGGGCGAGGAAGCCCGCGCGATCTAGGCCAGTTGCGCGACGGGCTTATCGAAGCGCGGCGGATCCACGATCATCTGAAGACCCGTCAGGATCGGCCCGCGCTGCTTGAAGCCTTGCTCCTCAGCCTGACCGGTCACGCTGCGCTGACTGATCATTTCAGCCGCGCGCTGATCCCAGCACCGCCGACCGAGCGCAACCAAGGCGGCTTCATCGCCGCAGGCTACGATCATGCGCTCGACGAATTGCGGGAGATGTCGAGCAATGCCCGCCGCGCGATCGCTGCGCTTGAGGCGAAGTACCGCAGCGATACGGGGATCGCCGCGCTCAAGGTCAAACACAACGGGGTGCTGGGCTATTTTATCGAGGTTCCGGCGCGCCACGCGGACCCGCTGATGGCCCCGGGCAGCCCGTTTACGCACCGCCAGACGATGGCCGGGGCGGTGCGTTTCAATGCGCTCGCGCTCCACGAAGAGGCCAGCCGGATCGCGCAAGCCGGAGGCCACGCGCTGGCCGCCGAGGAAGCCCACTTCGAAGAGCTGTGCGAACGCGCAGTCGCGGCGCGGCAGACGATTGCCGCCACCGCGCAGGCGCTGGCCCGGCTCGATGTCGCGGCGGGCCAAGCCGAACGAGCGGCAGAAGACGGCTGGTGCTGTCCGCAAATAGTAGCGCGGCCGATACTCGAAATTACCGGCGGCCGCCATCCGGTGGTTGAGACTGCCTTGGCCACCAAGGGTGAGCGGTTCGTGGCCAATGATTGCTCGCTTTCCCCGGCCGATCGGCTGTGGCTGATCGGCGGGCCAAATATGGGCGGCAAGAGCACTTTCCTGCGCCAGAATGCGCTGATCGTGCTGCTCGCCCAGGCGGGCGGGTTCGTCCCTGCGGCAGCGGCAACGATTGGGCTGGTCGACCGCATGTTCAGCCGGGTCGGGGCATCAGACAACCTGGCGCGTGGGCGCTCGACTTTCATGGTTGAAATGGTCGAGACCGCCGCGATCTTATCCCAGGCGAGCGAGCGCAGCTTCGTGATCCTCGATGAAGTGGGGCGCGGTACCTCGACTTACGATGGCCTGGCCTTGGCCTGGGCGATAGTCGAGGCGGTGCACTCGACCAACCGCTGCCGCTGCCTGTTCGCCTCCCATTACCACGAATTGGCGCGGCTCGCCGAGAGTTGCGAAGCATTGTCACTGCACCATGTGCGGGCGCGCGAATGGCAGGGCGATCTGGTCTTGCTGCACGAACTGGCGAAAGGACCGGCAGATCGCTCCTATGGACTTGCCGTTGCCAAATTGGCCGGGGTGCCCGCGCCTGTCGTCGCGCGCGCACGCACTGTATTGGAGCGGCTGGAGAAAGGCCGCGCCGAGACCGGCGGGATCGCCGCTGGGCTGGGCGACTTGCCGCTGTTTGCCGCTGCGGCCGAACACAAGGAAGAGGTGGTGGATACCTTGCGGTTGCGTCTCGCTGCGCTTGAGCTGGATGCGCTTAGTCCGCGCGAGGCGCTCGACCTCCTCTACGAATTGCAACGCGAGGCGGGAAAGCTTCCTTAACCACGAGCCGGTACAGTGGCCGCATGTTAGGCTATGGCACCAAGATCAATCAGGTTTTCACCAGCCGCTGGAAAGCGGTAACGTGGTCGCTGGGGATACTCCTAACCGCCTATTGCACCGTGCCTGCCGCCGATCAAGCGCGCCAGCACGAGGATGCCGCGGTCGCCAAAGCGAGCGAGCTGCACAAATCGCCATGGGCCAAGAATTGAAGCTGCGGCGCGGCTGAAGCACGGCCGACGCTCGCGCTAATCCTAGCGTTTACGGACCAATCCCAACCTGCTCGGGCGCATAGTTGAGCCCAACTAACAGCACGCGGACCAAAGTCGCGGGCAAGGTCAGCGATCAAGCCATTGGCTCAGTGCGGCGAGTTGGCGCGACTGGCGGCGTACATCGGCACGGGCGAGCTGCGTCAGGCTGCGCCAGGCACGCGATCCGGCCCAGCCGAGCATTCCGCCTTCGTGGTCCATCGTCCGGGTCACTTCAGCCTCGCCGTGCGCGCCGCGCCGTCCCCGCAACCGCTGTAGAAATTGCTTGGGCCCGGCGGTGAGCGCCGCTGCGGCCAGCCCCGCGCTGCGCCTGGTGTCCAAGTCTTGAAGCAACAAGTCCGGCGCTGCAGCCAACACTTCTGTCGGTGTGGGCTTGCCCTGATCGGGCTTGAAATCGATGCTCGTCCCGACGCGGTACGTCGCGACCAATTCAAGCACCAGTCGTGCCCCGCTGCGCCACCCTTCGTTCACAGCACTAGCCCAGAAGTCAGTCCAGACTATTGCCGCAGTTTGCAGCAGGAAATCGATGTCCGCCAGTAGCAAGGGCCCGCAATCGAGCCGGTGGCTGTAGACCGCGTGAATGATCAGGTGCGACAGCGTATCTTGCG
>JAYTIS010000318.1:0-7782 GCA_043731725.1 Novosphingobium sp. | reverse complement strand
GCCAAACCAATGCCTCAAGCGACAACCCCGCATCGACCAGTTCGTCGTGCCGGATCGATCCAGCCAGCGCCGCAACGTGGTCCCATTCGGGATGATCCACCCGCACATGCAGCCGCTCGCGGCCTTCTTCGCCTTCGGCCAGATGCTGCATCAGCAATCCGCCAGCCACGCAACCTGCTCCAGTGCTACGCACCGCCACCCGGATCAGCGTGGGCACCTGCTCCGACTGAGCAAAGTAGCTTTCGCACGCCTCAGCCAAGGTGCTTCCTTCCAGCGGAACGATCCCCTGATAACGCTGCCCAGTGCTGGCAACATCGAAAGTGATCGCCAGATAGCCTTTGCCGAACAAGGCATAGAGCGAAGGATTGGTGCCTAGCTGGGCGAGCCGCTCAGCATCGTGGCGAACGTAACCGCGCAGCTCGCCCGAACGATAATCGCACACCAGCAGTTCGACGATCCCGCCTTCGGTTTGCGCCTGCATGGTCAGCTGGCCGTCGCCGTTCTTGAGCAGAGAACCGATCAGCGCGGTTATCACCAAAGCTTCAGCTAACAGATGCGTGATTGCGGGCGGATATGCGTGCGCGGCCAAAATCGTTTCGAGCACCGGGCCAAGCCGCACCACCCGGCCGCGGGCATCGCGGCTCGGGATTGTCAGGCTCAAAACCCGGTCGTCGCCGGTCTCACCTTCGGCAATCGGTTCGGGCTTGCTCACAGCTGGCCAAAGACCCAGCGCAGCACGCTTTTCTGAGCGTGGATGCGGTTTTCGGCTTCGTCCCACACAGCCGAGCACGGACCATCAATCACCGTATCGGTCACTTCTTCGCCGCGGTGCGCGGGTAGGCAATGGAGGAACAGGGCGTCGCTCTCTGCCCCGGCCATCAAAGCAGGATTAACCTGATAAGGCCCCATCGCCGCGACCCGTGCTGCGCCGTCAGTTTGTCCCATCGACACCCAGGTATCGGTGACCACAACCCCCGCTCCAGCAACCGCCTCCGCTGCGTCGCGGGTTAGCGTGATCCGCGCGCCCTGTTCGCGCGCGCGGTCGATGTATAGGGGATCCGGGTCAAAGCCTTCGGGCACCGCGATGCGCACGTTGAACTTAAGCAATCCAGCGGCCTCGACAATCGAGCTCAGGACATTGTTGCCATCCCCCAACCAGGCCAGTTCAAGCCCGGGCAGCGCCTTGCCACGCTCGACAATGGTCTGCAGGTCAGCGACAATCTGGCACGGATGTGACTGGTCGGTCAGCCCATTGATGACCGGCACACTGGCATAATGCGCCAGCTCTTCGATCTTAGCGTGATCGTCGGTACGGATCATGATCGCGTCGACCATCCGGCTGAGCACCCGCGCAGTGTCAGCAATAGTCTCGCCGCGGCCGAGCTGGGTGGTGCCGGCATCGAGCACTAAAGCGCTACCGCCGAGCTGGCGGATTGCAATGTCGAACGAAACACGGGTGCGAGTTGAGTTCTTTTCGAAAATCATCGCCAGCACGCGCCCGGCGAGCGGAGCATCACCATCGACTTGGCCTTTGGGCCAAATTGCGCGCGCGGCCTTGCGTGTAATCGCGTCGTTGATCATTGCCGCCAGGGCATCCGCACCGGCAGCGCTAAGGTCAAGAAAATGCCGGGTCATTGCATGGCTTCCGGGGGTTGGAAGCTCGCCGCGCCGGCTGAGAGCTTGTCGAAAAATTCGTCGATGTGGCCGTCATCGATAACCAGCGGCGGAACCAGTCGCAGCGTGTTATCGCCCGCTGCTACTGTCAGCAGCTGATGGTGATCGCGTAAGTGAGCCACGAACCCGCGGCTTTCAAACTTCATCTTGATGCCCAGCATCAGCCCCTTGCCGCGCACCAGTTCGAACAGCTCGGGATAGTTGCCGATGAACTGTTCGAGCCGGCCGCGCAGCCGCTCAGCCTTGGCGCGGACTTCGGCCAGAAATTCTTCATTGGCGACGGCATCCAGTACCGCCTCGCCCGCCGCCATCGCCAACGGATTGCCGCCGTAAGTCGAACCGTGTGCGCCGACCATCATGCCGCGTGCAGCTTTCTCTGTGGCGAGGCATGCCCCCAGCGGAAACCCGCCTCCAATGCCTTTGGCTGTCGCCATTATATCAGGCAGGATGCCGTATTGTTCGTAGGCATACATGGTGCCGCTACGCGCGACGCCGCATTGCACTTCGTCCAACACCAGCATCAAGTCGTGCTCATCGCACAGCTGACGCAGGCCCTGCATGAAGGCATCGGAGGCCGGACGGACGCCGCCCTCACCCTGCACTGGCTCGACCATAAAGCCGGCCGTGTTGGGCCCAATGGCCGCTTGAGCCGCTGCGAGGTCATCGAACGGGACATATTTGAACCCAGGCAACAGCGGCATGAAGCCCTTGTGCATCTTCTCTTGGCTGGAAGCGCTAATGGTGGCCATCGTGCGGCCGTGGAAGGCATTGTTGAACGTGATCAACTCGTACTTATGATCGTTGCCGACGTGCTGGTGATAGGAGCGTGCGGTTTTGATCGCGCATTCCATCGCCTCGGCGCCCGAATTGGTGAAAAACACCGTATCGGCAAAGGTCAAATCAACCAGCCGCTGCGCCAAACTTTCGCCTTGTGGGCTGCCATAGAGGTTAGAGACGTGCATCAGCGTGGCGGCCTGGCGCTGGATCGCACCGATCAGTCCGACGTGCGAATGGCCGAGCAGATTGACCGCGATGCCTGCCGCAAAATCGAGGTAACGGACACCGTCTTCGCCGATCAAATGGCAGTGATCGCCGCGTACCGGGCGAAAGCCGCAGCGCGGGTAGACTGGCATAAGCGGGGTAATCGACATGGCACTGATCCTTTGAAAATCGACTTGAACTGGAAACGACAAATGGCGGCTCCCCTTACCGAAGTGGTGGGGAAGCCGCCATTGCCGTGTTCTAAAATTATCGCATCCGCGCGGTCATCCGACCGGCACGAAAGGCTCGCTGGTCAACCCTGACTCGGCTGCAGGTTGACTGCCGAGTACTTGCCTCGTCGGTCGACCTCGATATCGAATTCAAGTCGGTCACCTTCATTGAGGCCCGACATACCCGAGCGCTCAATCGCGCTGATGTGCACGAAGGCATCGGGCTGACCGTCGTCACGGGTGATAAAGCCGAAGCCCTTCATCCCGTTGAAGAACTTAACCGTTCCGGTGGCGCGTTCACCGGTCAGCTGGCGCTGCGGTTCTTCCTTCTTTTCGACAGCGATCACATCGCCGACGGCTTCGAGATCGCTGGCCGAGACCTTGCCGCCCCGATCCACCAGCGTGAACTTGACTTGCTGACCTTCGGCCAGGCCTTCGAGACCGGCCCGTTCGACGGCGCTGATGTGAACGAACACATCTTCGCCGCCCTGATCCTGCTGAATGAAGCCGAAGCCCTTGTGCGCGTTAAAAAATTTCACCACGCCGGTGCCTTCGCCGACCACTTGGGCCGGCATGCTGCTGGCACCGCCACCACCGCCGCCACGCGGCGCACTGCCGCCGAAGCCGCCGCCACCGCTGCGCGGGGCACCGCCACCGCTGAATCCGCCGCGATCGCCGCCGCCGAAGCCGCCGCGTCCACCACCGCCGCCGCCACCGAAGCGATCACCACCACCGCCGCCGGAAAAACCGCCACGATCACCACCGCCCGAGAACGGATCTAAGCTATCTTCGCCGAAACCGTCCCGCTTGTCGCGACCACGTCCGCGACGCCCTCTATCAAAACTCATACTGTCGAACTTACCTTAATGTCGCCCCATCCAAACGGCCCAATGCGCGGACGAATCACACCGGGCTACAGGGATCATAGCAACGAAGTCGCTTCCTCTGCACCTTTCTACTTAGCCGAAATGCTGTCGATTGGCGAATCGAATCAGTGGTCGTCCCGCATGGCGGCGCAACTGTGACATTTCTGCAAGCACAATGCGCCGTGCTTGCAAGTCATGGCGCGGCTTGGCAGAGCCCCGCTATGGACATCGCCGCGCTGCTAACCCAACCTGCCGCCTGGGCCGCGTTACTGACCCTGATTGCGCTTGAATTGGTGCTGGGGATCGACAACCTGGTCTTTATCGCGATTGTTTCAAGCAAACTTCCGGCCGCTCAACAGTCACGCGCACGGCGGATCGGGCTGGTTCTCGCGCTGGGCCTGCGCATCGTCTTGCTGCTGCTGATTGGCTGGATTGTCACTTTGCAGGAGCCGCTGTTCGACCTAGGCTTGGCGGGCGTGGCTGACATGCACGGCAACCCCAGTTTTGACACCGCATTTTCGGGCCGCGACCTGATCCTGATCGCTGGTGGGCTGTTCCTGCTGTGGAAGGCAACCAATGAAATCCATCACAGCATGGACCGCGAAGGCGACAGCGGTAACTTGCTTGACCACGATAAAGGCATCGCCCAGATCGGCTTCTCCGCCGCGATCGCGCAGATCATCGCGCTCGACTTGGTGTTCTCGGTCGATACAATCCTGACTGCGGTGGGCATGACCGATCAAGTGCCGATCATGATTACCGCGGTGGTGGTCACGGTTGGCCTAATGATGATCGCCGCCGACCCGCTCGCGCGCTTTATCGAGAAAAACCCGACGCTGATCATGCTGGCGCTGGCGTTCCTGGTTATGATCGGCGTGGTGCTGATCGCCGACGGGTTTGGCGTGCATATCCCCAAGGGCTACATCTATATGGCCATGGCCTTTTCAGCTCTAGTCGAGACGCTTAACATCATCCAGCGCGGACGTCGCGCCCGGGCGCGAGGAGCCGGATTATGACGACGATTTTCCGGCAGTTGACCGACAGGGTCCATGCCAGCCCACAAATCGGTCTGGCCGAAGTGGCCGAGGCGGCGCGCGCCGGGTTCGGCCTGATCATCAACAACCGCCCCGAAAATGAAAGCGATGACCAGATCCCCGGCGCCGAGATCGCCGCGGCGGCGGCGGCGGCAGGGCTGGGCTATGTCGCAATTCCAGTTACCCACGCGGGCTTTTCTGAGGCACAGGTGACGGCCATGGCGCAGGCCCTGGCCTCGACTGAGGCACCGGTGTTGGCCTATTGCCGCTCGGGCACGCGCTCGACCCTGCTGTGGGCGTTGGCCGAGGCAAGCCGGGGCCAAAGCCCGCATGCGCTGGCCGCCGCTGCAGACAAGGCCGGCTATGACCTGACCCCGGTGCGGACGCTGCTCGACATGCTTGCGGCACGGACTTCCTGACATGCCACTGCAGTTCTTAGCTATCCAGCTGGCAGTTTCTTTGGTGCTGATCTTGGCCGTGGCATGGCTGGCCCGGAAATTCGGGCTCGGGTCCGATGTACGCCTGCGCAGCGAAGACGAAGCGCGCGCGCTCTGCCGGGCGGCGGTTTGCGGGTTCGAACCCAGCGAGCTCGCGCTCGACCGCGCCGGGATCGCGGCGCTGGCGCGCGATGGCGATGGCCGTGTCATGCTGCTGCGGCGTCACGGCGCGCAGTTTGCTGCGCGACTGCTCGACAGCCACGCCTTCACCCGGCTCGATCGCCAGTTCCTGACCATCGGCAGCGGCGAGCGCTATTTTGCGCCGATCACGCTCGATCTGGGCGAGCAGGCGCAAATCTGGGCTGCCAGCTTGCGGCGGTTGGCGAGCTGATATGCCCAAGCTCGGTCCAGTTGAATACGCCATCCCCTTTTTCATCCTCGCCATTGTGGCCGAGATGATCTGGGCCAAGCGCCGCCGCCGCGATGCCTACGAACCACGCGACACGCTGGCCTCACTGGCGCTAGGCACTGGTAGCTCGGTGGCTGGCGGGCTGACCGCAGCACTGGTGGTCGGAGCGATGGTCTGGCTCTACGATCACCGGATCGCCACGATCGGCTGGGCCTGGTGGGCCTGGGCCCTGTGCTTCGTGCTTGATGATTTCAACTATTACTGGGCGCATCGCACCGGCCACCGCGTCAGGTGGTTCTGGGCGAGCCACGTCAATCATCATTCCAGCCAACACTACAACCTCTCAACCGCGCTGCGGCAAACCTGGACGGGGTTCTTCGCACTCTCGTTCGTATTCCGGGTCTGGCCGGCATTCGTCGGTTTCAACCCGGCGATGCTGCTGACCTGCGGAGCGATCAACCTGGTCTATCAGTTCTGGATCCACACCGAGGCCATCGGACGCATGCCGCGCTGGTTCGAAGCGGTGATGAACACCCCTAGCCACCACCGCGTCCACCACGCCACCAACCCGCAATACCTCGACCGCAACTATGCGGGGGTATTCATCGTCTGGGACAAATTGTTCGGCAGTTTCGCGGCCGAGCGCGACGATACCAGGATCCATTATGGCATCGTCAAACAGTTGGGCAGTTTCAACCTCGTCTGGACGGTCTTTCACGAATGGATCGGCATCGCGCGCGATCTTTGGTTCGCCCCGTGGCGGCACAAGCTGGCCTATTTGTGGCGCGAACCCGGCTGGAGCCACGATGACAGCCGCGAGAGCTCGGAGAAGATTCGTGCGCGCTGGGAGGCGATGCAGCCCGCTCCGAATCAACCAACGGACTAACTTGCGCTGATTTAACCGGACGGTTAAACCTCGCCGGCGCGAGGAGCCGGATGGATGGACGAGTTTGATATTATCGTGATCGGGGGCGGGAGCGCGGGCAGCGCGGCGGCCGGGCGGCTGGCCGAAGACGGGCGGCGCAGCGTCTGTCTGCTCGAAGCGGGCGGAACCAATGATACCATCCGGATCAAGACCCCGGGCTTCATGCCGTTTATCCCCGCGGCTTCGAATTGGCGGTTCGACACCGTGCCCCAGCAGGGTCTGAACGGTCGGACCGGTTACCAGCCGCGCGGGCGGGGCCTGGGCGGATCGTCGGCGATCAACGCGATGGTCTACATCCGCGGCAACCACTTTGATTACGATCAATGGGCACAGCTGGGTTGCACCGGCTGGAGCCATGCCGAGGTGCTGCCTTATTTCAAACGCGCTGAACATAACGAGCGCGGCGGCGATACGTGGCACGGCGATGCGGGTCCGCTCAACGTGATGGACCAGCACTGGCCCAACCCCGCCAGCACCAAATTTGTCGGCAGCGCGCAGGCCTTGCAACTGCCGCACAACCCAGACTTCAACGGTGCCGTGCAAGACGGCTTTGGGATGTATCAGGTCACGCAAAAGGGCGGCGAGCGCTGGTCGGCGGCGCGCTCCTATCTAACCTCGCGGCCCAATCTGGCGATCAAAACCGGCGCGCTGGTCGAACGGTTGGTGATCGAACAGGGCCGGGTCACCGGGGTGGCGGTACGGTTTGGTAAGCGCCGCGAGGTGCTGCGCGCACGCGGCGGGGTGGTGCTCAGTGCGGGCGCATTCGGCAGCCCGCAAGTATTGATGCTGTCAGGTGTGGGGCCCGGCGCGCATCTGGCGCAGCTCGGCATCGCTGTAACGCGCGACTGTTCGGCGGTGGGCAGCGATTTGCAGGACCACGTCGATTACGTCTCGAGCTTCCAGACCGCCTCGACCGAACCGTTCGGCGATAGCCTTGGCGGGAACTGGCGGATGATCAAAGCGGTGATTGAGCATCGCCGCAAGCGCACCGGGATCCTAACCACCTGCTTCGCCGAAGCGGGCGGTTTCTGGCGCTCGCAACCCGATTTGCCTGCGCCCGATATCCAGTATCATTTCGTCCCGGCGATGCTCGAGGATCACGGCCGCACCAAAGTCAAAGGTCACGGTTTCTCGATCCATGCCTGCGTTCTGCGGCCCGCAAGCCGCGGCACCGTGCGGCTCTCCGCCAATGATCCCGCGGCCGCCCCGGCGATCGACCCTCACTT
>JAYTIS010000317.1:0-1619 GCA_043731725.1 Novosphingobium sp. | reverse complement strand
CTCACGGTCCAAATGGTCGCTGCGCTCCGGTTCTCGCAAGGCAGCATTTTCGACTCGGACTGAGGCAATTTGCAGCACACTGGCCACCCACGCCCGCTCATGCTGAGCTTGTCGAAGCACACGCGCGACAATTCCCAAACAATCGTCTAGGCGCTCCCGATGCATTTTCTCGATCAAGCCAAAGTTTTCATCCGCTCGGGGCAGGGCGGCCCCGGCGCGGTTTCGTTCCGGCGCGAAATGTATGTCGAATATGGCGGGCCCGACGGCGGTAACGGCGGGCGCGGCGGCGACATTATTTTTGAGGCGGTGGCCGGCCTCAACACCTTGATTGACTTCCGCTACGCGCAGCATTTCAAAGCCCAGCGCGGGGTCCCCGGCATGGGCCGCGACCGCACCGGCGCAGCGGGCAAGGATCTGGTGATCAAGGTTCCGCTGGGCACGCAGGTGCTCGACGATGACCGTGAGACGGTACTGCTCGATCTGACCGAGGTCGGCAAGCGAGTCGTATTGCTCGAAGGAGGCTTGGGCGGGCGGGGTAATGCCTCGTACAAGACCAGCACCAACCGGGCACCGCGCCAGCACCAACCGGGCGAACTGGGCAGTGAGATGTATGTCTGGCTGCGGCTCAAACTGCTCGCCGATGCGGGACTTGTCGGTCTGCCCAATTCGGGCAAATCGACTTTCATCAACCAGATCACCAACACCAAGGCCAAGGTCGGCGACTATGCCTTCACCACGCTCACCCCGCAGCTGGGGGTGGTGCGGCACAAAGCGCGTGAATTCGTTCTGGCTGACATTCCGGGCCTAATCGAAGGCGCCGCTGACGGGGCCGGGATCGGCGACCGCTTTCTGGGCCACATCGAGCGCTGCCGGGTGCTGATTCACCTGATCGACATCAACGGGCATGATCCGGCCGATGCGCTGCAGGTAATCGAAGAGGAGCTTGCGGCCTATGGCGGGGGGCTCGATGAAAAGCCGCGGCTGATCGCGCTTAACAAGATCGATCTGGTCGATACCGAGCTGGTCAAAGCCTTTGCCAAAGAGCTCAAAGCGGCCGGGGCTAGCAAAGTCTATCCCATTTCGGGCGCGACCGGGGCAGGAATGGATGCACTGCTCAATGCGGTAATCCAGTATTTGCCCGCCGCGACCGTGACCGAGCGGCCAATGGGCGAGCGCGAGGAAGGCGAAGAGGCCGCCTGGTCGCCGTTGTAAGGGCTTTGCCTGGTCCGAATGTGCCGCTAAGTCCCGGCGCGATGCTAATCACCCGCCTGTCCGACTTTGCCGATGTCCGCGCATGCCCCCGACTGGTGGTCAAGGTCGGCTCGTCGCTGCTGGTGGGCGGCGACGGCGTGCGGCGCGGCTGGCTTGAAGGGCTGGTGCGCGAACTGGCAGCGGCACGGACGCGCGGGCAAGAGCTGATCGTGGTGTCCTCCGGCGCGATTGCGCTCGGTGCAGCGCGGCTGAAGCTAGACAAAGGCGGGCGCGGTAATCTGGCCGATGCGCAAGCCGCCGCCGCAGTTGGCCAAATCGAGCTGTCGGGGCTGTGGGCCGAACTGCTCGGCGCGCGCGGGCTAACCGCCGCGCAACTGCTGCTCACGCTCGATGATTTGGAAGACCGT
>JAYTIS010000316.1:0-7689 GCA_043731725.1 Novosphingobium sp. | reverse complement strand
CTGCGCAGCCACGTCATTCCCGGCACGCTGACTCCTAATGACATTAGCAAGGCGATCGACGCCAATGACGGCAAGCCGATTAGCATGCGCACGATGGGGACCGGTTCGGTCAGTTTTGCGCGCAACGGGGCGGATTTAAACGTGACCGCTGACGATGGCGCGACGGCTAAGCTGGCTGGTGCCGGCATGACTGCCAGCAATGGAGCAGTTTTGCCCATCAGCGCCGTGCTCAAAAAACTGTAAGGCAACATTTGATGCGCAGACGCATGCGCGTCCCGAGCGATTAGATATGGCTGGCAACAGGGCACTTCTGTTGCCCGGCCTGTCGATTGCACCTTGCAATCTATCGTCTCCAGCTAGAAGGTCGATGTTTAACCGATCCCTTAAAGGAGATTCGCGATGCGCGAGAGCTTGCAGAATTACATCGACGGAAAATGGGTCGATAGCGAAGGTGGTACGCGCCACGAAGTAATCAGCCCCGGCACCGAAGAGGCCGTCAGCGCGATCACGCTGGGCACCAAAGCCGATGTCGACAAGGCTGTCGCTGCTGCGCGCCGCGCCTACAAAACATTCCGCAAGACCACGCGCGAGGAACGCCTCGCGCTGATGGGACGGATTGTCGAGGAATACAAAAAGCGCAGCAAAGAACTCGCCCAGTCGATGGCCGAAGAAATGGGCGCGCCGGTCAGCTTTGCTGAAATGGCGCAAGTCGGCGCCGGGATCGGCGGCTTTATGGGCACGATGGAAGCGCTCAAGAATTTCACTTTCAGCGAACAGCACGGCGCTAACACCGTTGTATATGAACCGATCGGTGTGGTTGGCATGATTACCCCGTGGAACTGGCCGCTTAACCAGATCGCCTTGAAGGTCGCCCCGGCGCTGGCCGCGGGCAACACCATGGTGCTCAAGCCAAGCGAAGAATGCCCGACTAATGCGGCGATCTTTGCCGAAATCCTCGATGCTGCTGGCGTCCCGCCGGGCGTGTTCAACCTGATCCAGGGTGACGGACCAGGCGTTGGCGCGGCAATCTCTGCGCACCCCGGTATCGACATGGTCAGCTTCACCGGATCGACCCGAGCAGGCATTCAGGTCGCGATCGCCGCCGCACCAACGGTTAAGCGGGTGCATCAGGAACTGGGCGGTAAATCACCCAACCTCGTGCTGCCCGATGCCGATTTCGCGACCGTTCTGCCCCCCACGCTGCAAGGCATTTTGGTCAACACCGGGCAAAGCTGCATTGCGCCAACCCGCGTGCTGGTCCCGCGTGAACGCCAGGCCGAAGCCGCGGCCTTCGCCAAGGCAATGTTTGAGGCCACCCCGGTGGGCGATCCGCTGGCCGAGGGCATGCACATTGGTCCAGTGGTCAACAAAGCCCAGTTCGACAAGATCCAGGACCTGATCCAGTCGGCGATTGACGAAGGCGCCACTTTGGTGACCGGTGGGACAGATCGTCCAGCAGACCTTAACCGGGGCTACTTCATCAAGCCGACGGTGTTCGCCGATGTCACTCCTGAGATGCGCATTGCCAAGGAAGAAACCTTTGGCCCGGTCGCCACGCTGATGCCGTATGACGGGATTGAGCAAGGGATCGAGATCGCCAACGACACCGCTTATGGCCTGTCCGCAGTGATCTCGGGCGATCCGGCCAAGGCGGCCGAAATCGCCCCGCTGCTCGAAGCCGGGATGGTCGCGATCAACAACTGGGGTCCGGCCCCGGGCGCACCGTTCGGCGGCTATAAGCAATCGGGCAATGGCCGCGAAGGCGGGCTGTTCGGGCTTAAGGACTTTATGGAAATCAAGGCGATATCGGGCCTGCCCGCCTAAAGTTCGGCTTAAACGCTAATCCAGCCCCCTTCCCGCACCGCGCGGGGAGGGGGTTTCTTTATCTAGACAAAACCGACATTCGTGCCGAGCGGGCTGCCGGCATAATTGGTGATGTTTGGAACGACAGTGGGCAAGTCGCTCGCGGCGACCCCGAACCAGTTGGCGAGCGTCGCCGCATACTGATCCACCGCCATGGTCGGGATCAGCCGCCCTTGTCCAATATCGTCCGGTCCGCCATTCGCCAGCACCGGATTGGTCCCGTAATACTGCTTGCCGTTGACCGCGCCGCCCAGCACAAAATGCATGCTACCCCAGCCATGATCGGTCCCGTCATTGTTAGCAGTAAGAGCGCGGCCGAAATCTGATCCGGTAAAGGTCGTCACCTGCGACGATACCCCCAGCTCGACCGTGGTATCGTAAAAAGCGCGCATGGCATCGGCGAGGTTGGTCAGCAGCGTAGGGTGAAGCGTCGCCAGTCCGTCATGGGTGTCATAGCGGCCGGTCGAGACGAAGAACACCTGGCGCTTCGCGCCCAACTGGCTGCTGACAGAGATCAGCTTCGCAACCATCTGCAATTGCGCGCCCAGACTGCTTTGCGGATCGGCCGAGGCGGGGAAGACAGTTGTGGTAGCAGGGGCCTGGCCAAGCGCAGACGAGACCTGCGCATAAAGATCGAGCGCCCGCTTGCCAATCACCCCATGCAGCGCTTCGAACTGATGCGGGCCGCCACCGCCAATCAGTGACTGCAACAACGTGGCCGCCGCGGTCGAGCCTTGCAGGCTGTTGCGCGCGTTGAGGGCGATCGGGCCTGACGGCGTAACCGAATACTGGATGGCCGATTTGCCGGTCAGAAACACCGCGTTGCCACTGGGATTGATGCAGGTCAGGCTGGCGGTGCCGTTGCCCGATTGCAGCAGATCGCCAATCCGGCCGCCCCAGCCAGATGCTGCACCTTCGGGCGACGATGCCTGCCAATAGCTTTGCTGGTCGTTGTGCGACAGCAGCTTGGGTGGAAGCTTGACGCTGTTCGCCTGATATTGTGCTTTGGTCGTGGGCTGGACCAGCGTGCCAAGATTGAGCATCACGGCCATCTTGCCGGCATTGAACACGGGCAACAACTTGCCCAATTCGGGGGCCAGCGCATATTGCGCGCCGCCGGGCAGCGGCGTGGTCGGCTGCAGCACCGTGCCCGCCAGCGATGCCTGTGAATAAGCCAGCGGTGCGCGCTGCGCGGTGTAGCTGGCGTATTGCGCCGCATCATAAGGCACCAGCGTGTTGGCGTAGTCGTTGCCGCCATAAAGGAAGACGCAGACCAGCGCCTTGTAGTCGGTTGCAGTGGCGGCTGCGGCCTCGCCCATCGCGGCCAGGTTCATCAGGAACGGTGTCGCCGACCCGGCGATCGACATGACTGAGGCGCGCGAGAGGAACGCACGGCGGGAAATATCCATCGTCATCTTCCTAACGCAACACGAGGTATTCGGGGGAGGCCATCACCAGCACGATCGCAGCATAAATGCGGTTTAGCGTCCCGGCGGTGGTGGTCGTTGCAATCGAGTCCAGTGCGGTCTTCATCAGGCTGATCGTCGCTGCGCTAATCTGGCCCGCCGCGAGCACCAGATTGAGCTCGTTCAGCAAGGCCTGACTGTCCGGCGCAATCGTAGTCAGCGCGGAATAGTCGCCCTTGGCGTCCCCGGCGCCATTGACGATGACCGTCTGCATATAATTGACATAAGCGATGATCGTCGGCTCGTTGGTAATCTGGAATTCAGGGGCGACCATCCCGCTGGTGGCGATCGTACTGCCGGGCGGCGTATATCCGGGGCGAAACCAGTTGAACACGCTGGGCGCGCGGCCGGGGCTTTCGCCGAGCCGAGAGGCGCTAGAGGAGGTATTTCCGAACGCCCACTGCTGGCTGGCTGAAGCCACGCCGAATGCTTTTGCCCACTGCACCAGCCGCACCACCGGCTCGCGCAACTTGCCAAAAGTGGTGCTGCCGGCTTGGGTATCATCGCGCGCCTCGGGATCGATCAGCACAGCGCGGATGACGGCTTTCAGATCGCCGCGCACGCCGCTGCCATTGTTGGCGAAGACGGCTGCGACCCGCCCGACATAGGTAGGACTGGGGTTGCTGGTGACCATGTGCTGGATCAATTGCTTGCTGATAAACGGCGGCACATTCTGGTGATTGAACAGCCCGTCGAGCGCGAGTTTGCGCGCCGTTGCCCCATCGCTCCCAGCCGGAATGGTGATCCCCAAAAAGCTGGCCCCGCCGGTCTCGCTCCTGGTCGCGGTAATCGTCATCGGCAACCGCAGCCGCGCGGGAGTGGTATTGTCTGCGGTCGCATAGTTGTAACCGGTCCACACGCGCGCCGCCTGTGAAACGTCGGCCTGGGTGTATGATGGAACGGGATTGCCGCCGGACAATACCTGGGTGCCGTCCATGTTGAGCATGGTCAGCCCGATCGTGAATAGCTGCATCAGTTCGCGTGCGTAATTTTCATCGGGGATCGATCCGGTCGCCGCGTTGGCTTTCGCATTGCCCAAAAAGGTCAGGTAAAGCCCCATTGCGGCGTTGGTTGAGATGCCCTCCAGCACATCGCGGAAATTGCCGAAGGCATTGTCCCACAATACGTCGAGATAGGCCGCCAGCGCGAATGCGCGCCAGCTCCCGCCGAAACCGTCGACGTTGACCACCAGTTGATCAAGCAGCGCGAGGCCTACCCGTTGCCGCAACAAGTCCCCGCTACCCATCAGCTGGGCCCAAATCATTGGGTCAAAACCGTTGGTGCTATTGATGTTCGCGGCGGCGTCGAAGCCGTTGGCGATCAGATAATCCCAGAATTTCTGCGGGCGCGCGACAGCAAACTGCGCCGTCAGCCAGGCCTCGTACCCGCTATCTGCCAAGTTGAGCAGGTCGGCTTTCGAATGGCCAATTGCAGCCTGTGAGAGGAACCGCGAGGCCTGAACCGCAGTTACCTTGACCGTGACGGGCGGCGGTGCCGGCGGCGGACTCGGCGCGGGCGAGGAGCTCCCGCCATCGCCGCACGCCTCCAGCGCCAACGATCCCGCAGCGGCCAGCGCGATGCTGCCCAATGGTGCCGCGCTTGTCTGAGGTGGCTCAAGTTGCTGTTGATCCTGGCACGCCTCAACTTCGGCCATTACGAGACTCCCTTCTCAGCGGCAGGACCGAAGCGCGCTGGCGCGGCTGGTTTTCGGCGGCCTGTCCCGCTCAGATTGGCAGACAATGTCTTTCAATTGTATGACGCGCAAGACAAACCGCTGACCCGCCCAAAGCTGGCGTTGCGGTTAACCCAGTTCACCTGCATTCCTGCGACTGTGCGGTTGAAAAACGAGCCACATTGTGGCCAACGCGGTTAGGCTTAATCCTAAGTCTCGCTCACCCGGTACTGTTCCTGCACCCGGTGCGCGCCGTCCTTGGTGCTGCCGTCGAGCGGCAGCGCGGCCTCGCGGCGCAGCGCGGCGGCGCCCGCGATCAGCCGGTCTTGCTGATCCTCGCTGAATTGCACCCAGCCATCGCGAGTCAACCGTTCGAGCGGGCGATAGCGGATCTTGTACTGCATCCGCACCGAACCCTCGACCCAGTATCCCAAGTATACGTACGGCAGGTCCTCTTGGGCGGCGCGGCGGATGTGATCGAGGATGATATAGTTGCCCAGCCCCGAGCGGCCCGGCGCTTCGGGTTCGTAAAAACTGTAGACCATCGACAGCCCATCGCCTTGGCGATCAGTCAGGCAGGCGCCGACCAACTTGCCGGGGACACCATCCAGGGTCGGTTCACGGTATTCGACCACCCAGCTGTCGACCGGGGTATGCTCGACCATGTCGGCAAAATCGGTCTCGTCCATCGTCGCCATGCCGCCGCCGGGATGGCGTTCGCCAAGATAGCGCTGGAGCAGTTCAAATTGTTCCGATGTCGACCACGGCCGGCACAGCGTGGTGACCAGATCGCTGTTACGCTTAAGGTCGCGCTTTTGAGTCGACGATGGCCGGAATTGGCTCGCCACGACTCGCACTGAAACGCAGGCCGAACAATCGAGGCACGAAGGGCGGTAGGATACGGTCTGGCTGCGCCGGAACCCGATCCGGCCCAGCGCATCGTTCAACTCGTCCGCGTGCGGACCCTTGAGTTCGGTGAAAACTTTGCGCTCGTTGCGCCCCGGCAAATAGGGGCACGGCGCGGGGCTCGTGACGAAAAACCTAGGAAACCGCACAGGGGCCGTCACAACGCGCCAATATCCCTTTTAGCGAACAGAGGCGGCACTATGCAGGCGCGCTGGGCGTGTTGAAAGTCTTTTAACCACGAAACAGGGTAAACAATGTGTTATTTTGCACAGTGCGCCAGTGCACCCACGGCTGGCCGCGGCTTAGCCCAGCTCGACCGTGTCGACTTCGTACCCGGCTTGGCGCAAACTTGCCACCAGCCCGTCGAGCTGTTCTTTGTCGCGCGCTTCGCACTCAATGTCGGTGATCAGGCCTTTGGCCGGCAGGTGGGTAAAGATGCGCTGGTGATAAATTTCAATGATATTGACATTGTGCCGGTTAAACTCGCCCATCACCTTGAACAGCGCACCGGGGCGGTCTTGCAAAGTCAGCCGCAGCCGCGCTAGCCGGCCCGAGCGGGCCAGATCGCGCAGCAACACATTGGCCAGCAACCGCGTATCGATGTTACCGCCGCAGACCACGACCCCGATTTTGCGACCCTTAAACCGTTCCGGATAAGCCAGCACCGCCGCCAGGCCCGCAGCGCCAGCGCCTTCGGCCACAGTTTTTTCGATCTGCAACAACAGCGAAACCGCCCCTTCGAGCGAGGCTTCGCTGACCAGCAGGATATCGTCGAGCAGGCTTTCCAACACTTGCGACGTAAACGCACCCGGTTCTTTGACCGCAATCCCCTCGGCCAGCGTATCGCCGCCGCACGGCAGATCTGTGTGCTTAAGCCGGTTGTACATCGACGGGAACAGCTGCGCCTCAACCCCGATCAGGCCGATATCTGGCTTGATCGCGCGGGCCGCGGTGCCCATTCCTGCCGCCAGTCCGCCGCCGCCGATCGGGATCACCAGCATATCGAGCTCGGGCACTTGCTCGAGCATTTCAAGCGCCACCGTGCCTTGTCCCGCTGCAACATGCGGATCGTCGAACGGATGAACGAAAGTCAGCCCGAGTTCGTCTTCGAGCAGCCGGGCGTGGGCATAGGCTTCGTCAAAGCTTTCGCCGTGAAGCACCACGGTGCCGCCGAGCACTTCGGTCTGCATTACCTTCACGGTCGGCGTATTGCGCGGCATGACGATGGTCACTGGGACGCCCAGCCGCGTGCCATGATAAGCCAACCCCTGCGCGTGATTGCCAGCCGATGCCGCGATCACTCCCCGGTTGCACTGCTCACCGCCCAGCAGCAGCATCGCGTTGAGCGCGCCGCGTTCCTTGAACGAAGCGGTGAATTGCAGGTTCTCAAACTTGAGCCAGATGTCCGCCCCGGTGATTTGCGACAGGGTCCGGCTGTAATCCATCGCGGTCCGGACCACCGCGCCCTCGATCCGCGCAGCGGCCGCGCGGATATCAGCGATGGTCAGCAGCGAAGCGGAGGGACTGGGGATGTTCATTGCGCTCGCGCCCTAATCGAAACGGCTGCGCCCTGCAAACAGCTATGCGCGCAGCGCCAGCAGCAACCGCGCCAGCACCGTTGCGACAAGGATTGCGATTGTGTCTGCCACCCAATCGCGAATATCGCTGTCACGGTGCAAGATGCTGATTGTTTGCAGCAATTCGATCGCCGCGCCGAACGCGGATAACCGCAGCGCGATAATCCAGCGCGAGCTGTTCTGCCAGGCCAGGTTCGCCACCCCG
>JAYTIS010000315.1:0-10219 GCA_043731725.1 Novosphingobium sp. | reverse complement strand
GCCCACCGGCGAGCAGGGCGGCCTATTCGGCGAGGCTAAATAGCGCTTCGACCGACACCCCGAGCGCGGCCGCCAGTTTCAGCGCGATCACCGTCGAAGGTACATAAACCCCGTTCTCGACCGTGTTGATGGTTTTGCGGCTGACCCCGATCGCTTGAGCGAGCTGGGCCTGAGTCAGCCCATGCGCCTCGCGCAAATCCTTGAGGGCGGTGACCAGTCGGTCAGTCAAGGCCGCGCCGCTCAAGCATGGCGAAGCGCATCAGCACCACGATCAGTCCGGCGCTGACGATCAAGTGGATCGCCTCACCAGCGCCCAATTGGAGCGCGCCTTGCAAAACATAAAGCGCGATCCCGGCGAGCATGCTGGCAATGAACCCGGCGCTCATCGCCGCATTGCGGTTGGCGCGGGTCTGCTCATCGTTGATCATCGCCCGGACCGCGGCCGAACGCCGCCAAAATCCGCCGGTTGACACCACAAACAGGATCACCAGCGCCATCGCTGCCCAGGCTCCCATGCGGACGTGATCGACCACGCGCGCGGCCGGCGGATTGGACCAATAAGCGCTTTGCTGGATGATGAAAAACAGTCCGAGTATCGGCAGCATCCGCGCGCGGCGCCGGTTTAGGCGCTCGGCCAGTTCGGCATCGGAAGTTGTTGTGACCATGATTCTCACACCCCTGTGTAACTCTGAGGTTACATGTAACCTTTGGGTTACGCCGGGTCAAGCGTATTTGGCCACTACTCTTCGCACTCAATTCAGGATCGGTGCCACATTGGGACAGGTGCTGCTGCGTGGGCACGAAAACCGCACAAATCCCGGTTTGAGACCACCAAAACACGGTTAAACCGATTGTCGGTTTAATCAAGGTCTGGCCATTTGCCCCGATAGCAGCATGCGGGCGATGTATTTGCCGGGCAAATTAGGCTGCAACAGGGTGAAGAGAACTAGAGCTATGTCAGTACGAATGGCACTTGTGAAACTCGCGGTGATCGCGGCCGGCGGCGTCGCGCTGGGCGGCGGTGCGGTCCACGTGGCCGAAGCGCCGGCCGCTCATGTTCAGTACGTCAAGCATGCCCGGCATGCAGCAACGACCCCACCAAAGGTCATGCGGCACAAGGCGTCGCGCTTCGTGGCCTATCGTCCTAAGTCCCGCATGATCCGCCGGGTCGTGACCCGCACCACTACCTGCTGCGCGGCACCGCAGATGGCGATGCTGCAACAGCTTCCGCCGCAGCCGATGCCAGAAGGCGGCAGCGGCGGCCAGACGGTGATTGTCGGCGGCAGCGGCGGCATGGGTTATGGCGGCGGGTTCTTTGGTGGATTTTTCGGCGGTAGCAGCGGCGGATCGAGCGGCAGCATCGTCATCACTTCGACCAGCAATGGCTCGACCTCAAGCTCCAGCTCGGGCGGGTCAAGCTCCAGCTCGGGCGGTTCGACCTCGTCATCGACCGGCGGGCTGACCAGCACCACCACCACCGGCGGGATCAGCTCCAGCTCGACCACTTCAACCGGCGGGGTTTCGACTTCCACCGGCGGGGTGAGCAGCACATCGACCTCGGGCAACATCAGCTCGAGCTCTGGCAATTATTCGTCGACATCCTCGTCGGGCAATGTGTCTTCGTCGAGCTCGGGCAATGTTTCGTCATCGTCTTCGACCTCGGGAAATGTGTCCTCTTCGACCAGCACCTCGTCATCGACTTCGGGCAATGTCTCAACCTCGACCAGCAGTTCGACCTCGGGCAATGTCAGCTCGTCGACCTCATCGAGTTCGTCGACTTCCAGCTCGGGCTCCAGCTCGGGTTCGACCAGCTCTTCGAGCTCGACCAGCACTGGCAACACCACCACCAGCACCTCGAGCGGCACCGATGTGCCCGCGCCGCCGATGCTGCTGCTGTTCGGCGCGGCCGCCGCCAGCGTGGCCGGCCGCCGCCGTTTCGCCAAGAAGCTGGCCGCCTAAACACTCATATAAATTCTGGGGGAAAGGGCGGTTCCGCAAGCGCCGCCCTTAGTTTTTTAGCCCGCGCGGGGCTCGCTTCAAAATGGGCCGAAGCGGCAATCCGCTTCGGCCCATTCTAGAGCATTGCGATGCAGTTCGAGCGTCAAGCCGCCAGCTTGCGCAGCACGTAGTGCAGGATCCCGCCGTTGTTGAAGTATTCCAGCTCGTTGGCGGTATCGATTCGGCACAACGCCTTGAAGCCGAAGGTCGAGCCATCTTTGCGGGTGACCAAGACGTCGACCTCCTGGCGCGGTTGCAGGCTCGCGACGCCCTGAATCGTGAACACGTCGTCAGCGCCCAACCCCAGCGTTTGGCGGGTGGTTCCGTCGGGGAATTGCAGGGGCAGCACTCCCATGCCGACCAAGTTCGAGCGGTGGATCCGCTCGAAGCTTTCGACGATCACCGCGCGCACGCCCAGCAGCTTGGTGCCCTTGGCGGCCCAGTCACGGCTCGATCCGGTGCCGTATTCCTTACCCGCGATCACCACCAACGGCACGCCCTCGGCCTTGTAAGCCATGGCCGCGTCATAGATCGCCATCGTCTCGCCGTCGTAGACGGTCATTCCGCCTTCGGTGCCGGGGACCATCTCGTTCTTGATCCGGATGTTGGCAAAGGTGCCGCGCATCATCACTTCGTGGTGCCCGCGCCGCGCGCCGTAAGAGTTGAAATCGGCCTTGGCGACCTGATGCTCCATCAGCCACCGTCCGGCCGGGCTATCGGCCTTGATGTTGCCGGCCGGGCTGATGTGATCAGTGGTGATTGAATCGCCCAGAATCGCCAGCGGTCGCGCCTCAACGATGTCCTGCACCGGCGCCGGGGTCATCGTCATACCCTCGAAATAAGGCGGGTTGGCGACATAGGTGCTGCCCGCGCGCCACTGGTAGGTCTCACTGCCGGCGACCTGGATCGCCTGCCAGTGCGCGTCGCCCAGATAGACGTTGGCATAGCGCGCGCGGAACATCGAGCGGTCGATGCAGCCGGCCATGGTGGTCGCAACCTCTTCGTTGCTCGGCCAAATGTCTTTGAGGTAAACTGGCTGGCCGGCGGTTGCCCCAACACTAGCAATGCCGATCGGGGTGGCGATAAAATCTTCGACCACGGTGCCCTTGAGCGCGTAGGCCACCACCAGCGGCGGCGAGGCGAGGAAGTTGGCGCGGACATCGGGCGAGACCCGGCCTTCGAAGTTGCGGTTGCCCGAGAGCACCGAGGCGGCGACGATATTGTTGTTGTTGATCGCGGCGCTGATCGGTTCGGCCAGTGGCCCGGAATTGCCGATGCAGGTGGTGCAGCCATAACCCACTAGGTTGAACCCGATCGCATCGAGATGTTCGCTGAGGCCGGCCTTGTTCAGATAGTCGGTCACGACCTGCGATCCTGGCGCCAGGCTGGTTTTGACCCACGGCTTGGGCTTGAGCCCGAACTCATTGGCCTTCTTGGCCACCAGGCCGGCGGCGACCATCACCCCGGGGTTGGAGGTGTTGGTGCAGCTGGTGATCGCGGCGATAACCACGTCGCCGTCGCCGATGTCATGATCGCGCCCTTCGACCGCGACGCGGGTTGCGACTTTCTTGTAAACCTCGTCAAGATCGCCGTTGAAAACGTCATCCACTTGCGTGAGCGCAACCTTGTCCTGCGGGCGCTTGGGCCCGGCGAGCGAGGGCACCACGCTGCCCATGTCAAGTTCGAGACTGTCGGTGAAGATCGGTTCCGGGCCAGTGGGATCGAGCCACAGTCCCTGTTCCTTGGCATAGGCTTCGACCAAGGCGATCTGCTCTTCCTCGCGCCCGGTCAGGCGCAAGTAATCGAGCGTCTTGTCATCTACCCCGAAGAAGCCGCAGGTCGCGCCATATTCGGGCGCCATGTTAGCCAGCGTCGCGCGATCAGCCAGGCTGAGCATGGCGAGCCCGGATCCGTAGTATTCGACGAACCGCCCGACCACGCCCTTGGTGCGGAGCATCTGGGTCGCGGTCAGCACCAGATCGGTCGCGGTCACGCCTTCGGGCAGCTGTCCCGTTAACTTAAAGCCCACCACTTCGGGGATCAGCATCGAGACCGGCTGGCCCAGCATCGCCGCCTCCGCCTCAATCCCGCCAACCCCCCAGCCGAGCACGCCCAGGCCATTGATCATGGTGGTGTGGCTATCGGTCCCGACGCAAGTGTCGGGGTAGGCCACCGTTGCGCCGCTTTGGTCCTTCGAGGTCCACACGGTCTGCGCAATGTTCTCCAGATTGACCTGGTGGCAGATCCCGGTGCCAGGAGGCACGGCGTAGAAATTGTTGAGGCTTTTCGATCCCCACTTGAGGAAATCGTAGCGCTCCATGTTGCGGTGGTATTCGATCTCAACGTTCTGTTCGAATGCCTTGGGATGGCCGAATTCATCGACCATCACCGAGTGATCGATTACCAGGTTGACCGGCACCAGCGGGTTTATCTTGCTGGTATCGCCGCCGAGTTTGGCAATCGCATCGCGCATCGCGGCGAGATCAACCACGCAGGGCACGCCGGTGAAATCCTGCAGCAGCACGCGCGCTGGGCGGTACTGGATTTCATTGGTCGATTCGGCCGGGTCTTTTTGCCAGTCGATCACTGCCTGAATATCGGCGGTGGCCACGGTGAAGCCGCCGTCCTCGAAGCGCAGCAGGTTTTCCAGCAGGACTTTCATGCTCATCGGCAGACGCGAGATGTCACCGTATTTGGCCGCGGCCTTGCTCAGCGAGTAGAAGGCGTAATCCTTGCCGCCGACGGTGAGCGTTGAGCGGGTGCCGAGCGAGTCCTGTCCGACCTGAGTCATGCGCAAATATCTCCTGCAGGTGTGGAGCCTCTGCCGCGTGCGCGCCCCGATAGCGAATGCGGCAGAACTGGCTGTCGGCGCCGCCGATGCGCGGGAATCCCGGTTTCGTCAAGTTGTTGTTTGGTGCTGCCAGGACCTGCCGGATGGCAGGTTCGCACCGTTCAAAACTAAAGCGCGACTTGCTCGATATGGCTTTTTTGTTCGGGCCGCGCGGCAACCCCGCAGCCGATCACGATCAGCACTGCGCCGGCGACGGTCGGCACGGTCAGTGCCTCATGAAACATAAACCAGCCGATGATCGCCGCCCAGATAAACGCGCTGTATTCGATTGGGAGCAGCACCTGCGTCTCGGCGCGGCCATAGCCCCACGAGATCAGCATGAGCGAGACCGTTGCCAGCAAGGCGGCAGCGCCCAGATGCAACGCCACCGGCAGATCCGGCAGTTGCAACAGCCACGGGGCGAGCAGGCCGAGGAACAGGCTGGTAAACAGCGCCTGAAAGGTAGCCACTTCACGCGGGGGTGCGAGCAAGGCCTGCTGGCGTTGGAGGATCAGGTTCCACGCGTACAGCACCGCCGAGAGCAGAATAGCAGCGATGCCCAACGCGGAGTTATAGCTGTAGCCACCGCTGGTCAGCCGCGCCCCGGCGATCACCGCGACCCCGGCCAGCCCCAGCAGCGAGGCAATCACCGCGCGCCGACCCACGCTTTCACCGAGCATGACCGCAGCGAGATAAAGCGCGATCAGCGGCGCGATGAACGAGATCGCCATGCCCTCGGCCAGCGGCAGGAATTTCAGGCCCCAGAAGAAACAGGTCGCCATTACGGCCGAATTGAGTCCGCGCAGCGCGTGCAGTCGCAAGACCTCGCCGCGCGGCCAACCGCTGCTCCGCAGCGCCCACCACGGTGTTAGTACCGCGGCGCTGGTCAGCGAGCGCCACAGCATTGCGCTGTAGGCTCCCACTGCCAGGCTGGCGCCCTTCATCAGCCCGTCCATCAATGAAAAGCTGGCGATCCCGGCCGCGACGGCGAGGAACGGCATGAGCCGGTGGTACGGTGCAGGGTTAATTGGGGTCGCCACGGCCACCCCCTAACCGTTTGCCCTGAGCTTGTCGAAGGGCTGCCCTGTTCAGGCGCGCCGAAGCTAATAGCAGTCCTTCCGCAGGCTCAGGATAAGCGGATGAAGGGGTGGATCAGAGCGTCTTGATGATGCCCGAGAAATCGGTCCCGCCCTGGCCCGCCGCGGTGAACTTTTCGTACAGTTCCTGCGCGCGCGCGCCCATCGGCACATTGGCACCAACGCCCGCCGCGGCTGCCATCGCCAAGTTGAGATCTTTGAGCATCAAGGCCGCCGCGAACCCGCCTTGGTAGTCATTGTCGGCTGGGCTGGCTGGGCCAACCCCGGGGACCGGACAATAGCTGGTCATCGACCATGACTGGCCCGAGGCCTTGGACGAAATATCGTAGAAGGTCTGCAAGTCCAGTCCGAGTTTTTCGGCCAAGGCAAAGGCTTCGCACGTCGCGATCATGCTCGCGCCCAGGATCATGTTGTTGCAGATTTTCGCAGCCTGTCCGGCGCCGCTGGCACCGGCGTGGATCACCGCCGTGCCCATCGCGGACAGGATTGGCTCAGCCCGCGCAAAAGCTTCATCGGACCCGCCGACCATGAAGGTCAGTGTACCGCCATTGGCCGCCGCGATCCCGCCAGAGACCGGGGCGTCGACCATGGCATAGCCGGCGGTTGCAGCACTTCCAGCAACCTTCCGCGCGGTCTCGACGTCGATGGTCGAGCAATCGAGCAGCACTGCGGATTGCGGTGCCTGTCCGACCACTTCGGCGGCATAGACGTTGTCGACGATCTGGCCGTTGGGCAGCATCGACACCACCGCATCGACGCCCAGGACCGCCTCGCTGACGGTCGGATGGACCGAGCAGCCGTTGCCTTGCGCGCGGGATGTGGCCTCAGCCGAAAGGTCGAAAGCGCGGACTTCATGCCCGGCCTTGACCAGGTTGGCCGCCATCCCGCCGCCCATATTGCCGAGCCCGATGAAGGCGATTTTCATGGCTATATGCCCTGCCAAACGCCGGGGCGCTTTTCAATAAACGCGGCCATGCCTTCGGCCTTGTCTGCGGTCGCAGTCAGCACCTGGAAGATTCGGCGTTCCATCAGCAGGCCTTGATCGAGCGTCGTCTCAAACGCGGCGTTGACCATTTCCTTGTTGGCGATGGCGGCGAGCGGCGGCATCGCGGCGATCTCGGCGGCGGTTTTGATGGCATCCTCGACCAGCGAGGCGAGCGGTACCACCCGCGCGACCAAGCCCGACCGCTCGGCCTCGTCGGCCCCCATCATCCGCCCGGTCAGGCACATTTCCATCGCCTTGGCTTTGCCGACTGCACGGGTCAGCCGCTGACTGCCGCCCATTCCAGGGCCAACCCCTAGCTTGATCTCGGGCTGGCCGAACCGCGCAGAATCCGCCGCGATGATGAAATCCGCCATCATCGCCAGCTCGCACCCGCCGCCCAGTGCAAAGCCGTTGACCGCTGCAATCCACGGCTTGCGCACCGCCTTGACCAGATGGCTGGTCCACCTCGCAAAAAAGTCCTCGGCATAGAATTCGGCGGCGGGTTTATCGCCCATCTCTTTGATATCGGCCCCGGCGGCGAAGGCTTTTTCGCCCGCCCCGGTCAGCACTGCGCAGCGCTGGCCCGGATCGGCTTCGAACATGGCGAAGGCCGCGATCAGTTCGTCCAGCACCCGCGAGTTAAGTGCGTTGAGTGATTGGGGCCGGTTCAGCGTGATCAGGGTCACCGCGCCGCGCGTTTCGGTGAGGATGGTTTCGTAAGTCATAGCGGTGTCCATTCTTCGCTGGCTGGCAGCGGGGCAAAAATCTTGTCGATCAATTCGTCGGTCACGTCTTCGGGCGTCGCCGGGTGCCACTTGGGCGCATGATCCTTGTCAACGATCACCGCGCGTACGCCTTCGGCGAAATCGGGCAGGGTCAGCACGCGGCTAGCGATCCGGTATTCCATCGCCATGTTGTCGGCAAAATCGTCGCAGGCCAGACTGTCGTGCAATTGGCGGAGCGCGACCTTGCAGGTTTGCGGGCTTTTGGTGCGCAATGTCGCCAGTTCCTTGGCCGCCCAGTCGCTGTCTTCGGCTTCCAGACTGGCAAGGATATCCTCGAATCGGTCTGAAGCAAAATGCTTCGTGATTAGCGCGGCGTTGGCTTCGATCCGCGCGGGCGGGGGGGTAACTGCGAGCGCCGACAAGACCCGGCCCGGCTCGTGCCCGGCTGCAATCCGCGCTTTGGCTTCGGGCAGCGCATCGTGCGGCAGATAGTGGGTGGCAAGGCCCGCCCATTTGCACTCGGCCCCATCCAGCCGGGCCCCGGTCAGCGCCAGGAACTGCCCGATCCGCCCGGGCAAGCGTGACAGATACCAACCACCGCCCACATCGGGGAACAGGCCGATCCCGGTTTCAGGCATGGCGAGACGGGTATTCTCGGTTGCGACGCGGAACTTCGCTGGCTGCGAAATACCCACGCCGCCGCCCATTGTGATCCCGTCCATAAAGGCGGCCACCGGCTTGGGATAAGTGAAGATCTGGTGGTTAAGCTGGTATTCGTCGTGGAAAAATTCGCGCCCTGACGCGCCATCGTCGTTCAGCGCTGAATTGCGCAGGAAGGAAATGTCGCCGCCCGCACAGAATCCGCGCCCTTCGGCATGGTCGATGACGACCGTCTCGACCCCGGGATCATCGCGCCATTCAGATAGCGCCGCGCTCATTTCGTGGCACATGTCCAGCGTCAGCGCATGCAGCGCCGCCGGGCGGTTGAGCGAGAGGAAAGCCGCCGCGCCTTCGCGGGTGACAAGAACATCCCGATCTCCCTGAGCCTGTCGAAGGGTCATTGCCGCAGCAGGTCCCGGCCGACAATCATCCGCATTACCTGGTTGGTCCCCTCCAGGATCGAATGGACCCGCAGGTCGCGCCAAAAGCGTTCGATTGGGTAGTCCTTGAGATAACCATAGCCGCCGAACAGCTGCAGCGCATCGTTGACCACCTTTGAGCCGCTGTCAGTTGCCAGCCGCTTGGCCATGGCCGAAAACCGCGATTTGTCCGGCGCATTGGCGCTGACCTTGGCGGCCGCCAGGTACAGCAGCGCGCGCGCCGCTTCGACATCGGTGGCCATGTCGGCGAGCATGAACTGGGTGTTCTGAAAGTCGGCAATCGGCTGGCCAAACTGCTGGCGCTCTTTGGTGTACTTGATCGCTTCGTCAAGACAGCGCTGCGCCCCGCCGAGTGAACAAGCCCCGATGTTGAGCCGCCCGCCGTCAAGTCCGGCCATGGCTATCCGGAAGCCGTCGCCCTCGGCTCCGATCCGGTTGGCGACCGGCACCCGGCAATCCTCGAACACAACTTGTGCGGTCGGACTGGCGTTCCAGCCGAGCTTTTTCTCGGGCGCGCCGAAGCTCAGCCCTGGGGTACCCTTTTCGACCGCTACGCAGGAAATACCCTTGGCCCCGTTGTCGCTGGTGCGAACCATAGCGACATAAATGTCGTTGTACCCTGCGCCGCTAATGAACTGCTTGGTCCCGTTGAGCACGTAGTAGTCATCTTTGAGCACAGCGCTGCACTTCAGTGCCGCAGCGTCCGAGCCGGAACCAGGTTCGGTCAGGCAGTAGCTGGCAATCTGCTCCATGCTGACCAATCCGGGCAAGAACCGAGCCTTGAGCTGGTCCCCGCCAAAGCAATCGATCATCCAGGTGGCCATATTGTGGATCGAAATATAGGCGCTGGTTGCCGGGCAGCCGTAAGCCATCGCCTCCATGATCAGCGCCGCATCAAGCCGCCCCAAGCCAATCCCGCCGCTTTCTTCAGAAACATAGATCGCGCCGAACCCCAGCTCGCCCGCAGCCTTCCACACCTCGACCGGGTAGTGGCATTTCTCATCCCACTCGCCAGCGAACGGTGTGATCCGATCGGCCGTGAACTTGCGCGCCATATCCTGGATCGCGAGCTGGTCGTCGGTAAGGGAAAATTGGTCGGTCACTGAGGCCCCTGTGATTAGCGCAAGTTTATGCATTGTCGCTGCGCGCGGCTTAGCGCAAACTTGGTCGACAGCGCAATTCTCTGCGGACTAGGCGCAGTGCGTGTATTTGTACGGGCTTGGACTAGCATCGCTGCCAAATTCCTGCTTGATCAGTATCTTGCCGTGGTCTTGCAAGTTCAGCGTCACTTCGCGCTGCCAGGTCATGCCTTCGCCGCTAAAGGCAAAGCTGGCGCGCAAGGCGGTTTCGCTGCGTTCGCTGACCTTGGTCAATTTGGCGACCGATTCGTAATAGCGGATGCCGGTCGGATCGACTGTGATCAAACCTTTCGCATCGCCGCGGGTCGATGTGCAATCGGCGGGGACCATGCCCCAGCGCCCGCG
>JAYTIS010000314.1:0-6029 GCA_043731725.1 Novosphingobium sp. | reverse complement strand
CTTCAGTGTTAAGTCGGGGCGCACGGTCGGGCCGAGCGCGCGGATGCGTTCCTTGATATGCCCGGGGCGGACCCCAGATTCGTCCTTGGTCGCCTCGATCGCATAGGCGGCGTTGACCCGGCGTGCGGCGCTTTCGCGGGCGAGGATGGTGTCGGCATGATCACCGACATCAACTGCATCGCCAACATGCAGCGACCATTGCACTCCGTCCCACCAGGTGACCGCACCGCTTTTGAGATCGTTGCCAGTTAGGATCTTCATGGTTGCGCCTCCAGCGCCAGCGCGCGCAATTGCGCAGGTTCAGGCGTGGCGCAAACTTCGCCGATCACGATCACCGCCGGGCTTTTGATGCGTTGCTGCGCGATCAAGTCAGCGAGGCCGGCGAGCGGCGCGTGCAACACGCGCATCGTGACGCGGGTGGCATTTTCGATCACTGCCACCGGAATAGCAGGAGAAAGGCCATCGGCGATCAGCTTTTCAGCAATCGCCTCGGCGCTGCCGATCCCCATGTAGATCACCAGTGTGCGGCCGGGCCCGGCGAGACCAGACCAGTCCTGCTCAGCTAACCCCTTGCATTGGCCCGCAACGAAGCTGACCACCGACGCGCTAGCGCGGTGGGTGAGCGGCATTTGCGCCGCCGCCGCCGCGCCGATTGCCGCACTGATCCCGGGGACCACTTCGACCGGAACTCCGGCCGCACGGCAAGCCTCAGCTTCTTCGCCGCCGCGCCCAAAAATGAATGGATCGCCGCCCTTCAGACGCACCACTTCACGCCCCGCCCGCGCCTCGCGCACCAACAGCGCGTTGATTGCGTCTTGCGGCATGGTGTGGCGTGCGCGCTGTTTGGCGACCGAAACCAGTTCGGCCCCGGGCCTGGCCAAAGCCAGGATCGCGGGATCGACCAGACCATCATGGACAATCAGCCCCGCGCGCATGATCAACCGCGCGGCGCGCAGCGTCAGCAGATCGGGATCGCCAGGTCCAGCGCCGACCAGCCAGACTGTACCGACAGTCGTTCCAGAATTATGGAGTTGCGTGCTCATGCTGGAGTTAATGGCAATTTGAAGCGCAATCGGCTAGCCACAATGCCTTTGCCCGGGCCTAGATCAGCTTTCCTGGCCAAAGCTCGGCAGCGGTGAGGGCCACTCCTTGATCCGCACATCCTGCTGCGGGAACGGGATTTCGACGCCGCTCACCTTGAATTTCTCCCAGATTGCCTTGAGCAAATCGGAGCGCAAATTGCCCAGTCCATCCTCGGGATCATCGATCCAGATCTGCACTTCGAACAGGACTGCATTCTCGCCGAATTCGGCCAGCCACACTTGCGGTTCGCGCCGGTCGAGCACCCGCGGCAAGCTTTGGGCGGCGGCGAGGATCAACCTTTCAGCCAATGCGAGGTCTGAGCCATAGGCGACCGGCACCGGCACCCGCACGCGGACATCGTGCGACGAATAGCTCCAGTTTTCGACCGTCGACGTCATCAATTGTTCGTTGGGTATAAGGAATTCGATCTTGTCGCGGGTTACCACCGAAACCGCGCGGATGCCGATCCGGCTGACTTGGCCGACCACCTTATCCGCTCCGGTCCCGACCGCGACCACGTCGCCCGGTTTGATCGAGCGGTCCATCAACAGGATGATCCCTGAAATCAGGTTGCCGAAGGTCTTTTGCAAGCCGAACCCGATGGCTAAGCCGAGTGCGCCTGAAAATACCGCCAGCGCGGTCAGGTTGATGCCGAGGAAATCGATCCCGGCCAGCACCAGCAAGATCCAAGCGGCGATATTGAACAGTTTCTGCCCCAGCAATTGCTGCGTGGCGTCGAGCCGGTGCATTCGGCTGAACATACGGCTCGACAAAGCTTCGGCTAGCCGCCCGAACACGAACACCGCGATCAAGGTAACGACAAGCAGCAGCGCCCGGTAAATCGAAATATGGTAGGTCCCGACATCGAAGCCGATCGCATCGAGTTGCGCGATTACTTCCCCAGCGCTCGAAGCCACGGTCACGCGGCGCTCCAGGCCGAAAGCCCGCGCGCCAAGTCGGCTCTAAGGTCGGCTGGGTCTTCCAGCCCGATCCAAAGTCGCACCGCAAATCGGTGGGCGGGATCAGCCCCGGCGGGGGGCCAGGCGGTGACGGCTCGGTCTCGCTCTGGGTGAATGCCCAGTGCTAGACTTTCGAACCCGCCCCAGCTGTAACCGATTCCAAACAACTCCAGCGCATCAACCAGCCGATCGCGCGCGGCTGCGTCCCCGCCGGCCAGAATTACCGTCAGCAGACCGCAGCCGCCGGTGAAATCGCGTTGCCACAGTTCATGGCCGGGCGATCCCGGCAGGATCGGGCACAGCACCGCCGCAATCTCGCTGCGGCTCTGCAGCCAGGTGCCGATGCTGATCGCGCTGGCGGTCGAGCGTTCGAGCCTGACCCCCATGGATCTGAGCCCGCGCAGCGCCAGAGCACAATCGTCTGGCGAGGCTTGCTGGCCCAGCAGCAACGATCGCTTACGTAACCGCGGGTAGAATTCGGCGGTGGCGGTGACGCTCCCCAGCATCAGGTCCGAATGGCCGCCGACATGTTTGGTCAGCGCCAAGATCGACAGGTCGACCCCGTGGCGGAGCGCCTGAAATCCGGTCGGCCCGGCCCAGGTGTTGTCGAGCAGTACCGCCAAGCCGCGCGCTTTCGCGGCGGCGGCGAGTGCAGGCACGTCACACACCTCCATCGTCAAGCTGCCCGGACTCTCAAGCAGGACCGCGCGGGTCCGGTCGCCGATCATGGCGGCAAATCCACTGACATCGAGCGGATCGAAGAACCGCGTAGTGATGCCGTAATCGCGCAGCGCGTGGCTCGCGAATGACCGGCTGGGGTCATAGGCATTGTCGGTCACCAACAATTCGTCGCCGGCCTTGAGTACGCTCAAGAGCGCCATCACCGGGGCGGCGAGCCCGGTGGGATAGAGCATGGTTCCGGCCGCGCCGGGTTCAAGCTGGGTCAGCGCATCGGCCAGCGCCCATTGAGTCGGACCGCCGCGCGCGCCGTAGTGGAACAGCCCATCAGCGTTGGGACGCTGGTCAGCTTGCTGCGCGGCACTGTCTTCGTAAAGGTACGTGCTGGCCCGCCACACCGGCGGATTGACCGCCGCGCCGGTCCACTCAGGCTTACGTCCCGCGCCGACCAGCTGGGTCTGGGGGCCCGGCTTGGGAGGGGCGTCTTGCGCCATTTGCTTCAGACCGCAGTAGCCTTGGGCGTATCGGGATCGGCGCCCCATTCGGACCAGCTGCCATCATAAAGCGCGGTATCGTCCTTACCCAGCTGATGTAGACCAAACAGCAGCACGCTGGCGGTGACGCCCGAACCGCAACTGGTGACCACCGGCTTGGCCAGATCGACCCCCGCATCTTCAAACGCCGCCTTAATCCCGGCCGCATCCTTGAAGGTGCCGTCGGCGTTGTACAGCGCGGTAAACGGTACGTTGAGCGAACCGGGGATGTGGCCTGCAGCAATGCCTGGCCGAGGATCGGGTTCGGTCCCTGACCAGCGGGCGGTGCCGCGGGCATCGACCACTTGTTCGGCCTTCGAATGAAGGTTGGCAAGCACGTCCGCCTTGGTCCGCACGTTGCTGCCATCCTGCCAAGCGGTAAAGTGGCGATGGCGCAACTGTTCTTTGCCTTGTGCCAGAGGACGGCCCTCGGTCTTCCATTTGACGATCCCGCCATCGAGCAGCGCGACATCATGGGCGCCGAACATCTTGAGCATGAACCAGGCGCGAGCCGAGGTTTTGACTGCGCTATCGTCATACAGCACGATCCGGCTGCCATCGCCGAGCCCCAGCGATTGCATCCGGCTGGCGAATTTCTCGGCCGGGGGCAGCATGTTTTCAACCGGATTGGAGGCGTCGGTCAGATCGGCGAGGTCCATGAACACTGCGCCCGGAATGTGCCCGGCTTCGTACTCGGCTAGGGGATCGCGGCCGGTCTCGGGCAAATGTTTTGTACAATCGACGATCCTGAGGTCGCTCGCGCCCATTTCATTGGCGAGCCACTCGGTCGTAACCAGACTATCCATTGTATTCGCGTCCTCCTCGCGCAGGTTTTCTCTCTGCTAACGCCCCGCTCACGCTGCAGTTGCGAAGGAGCCTAGACGCCTGCACGGGCGGCGTCGAGGGGGGAATCGAGTCAACTAACCGCGCGCTGGCCGATCCGTGAATAGGTGCGCGGGCCCAGATCGAGCCGGAACGGGCGCAGGCCCGCGCCGGGTATTTCACCCGTTTCGCCAACCACGTAGGTCTGGACCAGCACCAGCGGCTTACCCGAAGGGGTGCTGGCTTCGACCCGCAACCGCGCCAGCGGAACGAAAAACGCGGCGTCGCCGGCCCGGATCGGATTGAGCGCGCTCAGCGGAAGGCGGAAATCACCGGTGAACTGCGCGCTTTCGCCAGGCCCGAGCGTGACCAGCGCGTGCCGCAATTCGAGCCGCTGGCCGTCGCTGGCGATCTGCTGTTCGGGCGGGAGCGAAGCATGCGCGGCGATCATATCGCCCTCAACCGCCAGCGCCGACAGCGTTTCGCGCGAATTGTTGGTCAGGGTCAGCGCATAGCTGAGTGTCGTCGCCATCAGCGATGCGCTCATTCGCTTGGCTTGTAGCGTCAAACCCAGTCCCTGCGGAACGGCCGCAAGTTGGGGATTAGGCAGCGGGCTGCGCGAAGCGGTTGGGGTCGTCGTCGCCGGCGGTGGCGGGGCCGGGGCAGGCACAACCGGCGGGATAAATTCGAGCAGCGGGGTTTGCGCTTGGCACCGACGCCGCCATAGCCAGGCGGATATCGCAGCGAGCAATGCTGCGCCGCCGGCGAGCCTTGGCCAATAGGAGCCTGAGGCGGGTTCCGCTGGAGCAGCCTGGATCACGCTATCGGTCGCCGAAACCGGCGGCAGACTCGATCCGCTCGGCAGTGGAAATGGGGTTACAGCTGCGGTCGCGGGCGGACTAGGCGTCGCGCTGGCGCTCGCCTGGGGAGAGATTGCTGGAACTGTGCGCGACGGGATGGCGGTCCGTGGCGGTGCATCGCTGCGACTCGGCAGGGCAGCCACGGTTGTTGCCGGGGCACGGGGGACGGGCGTGGGACTGGGCACGGCAACGGTGGTGGGGATAGGACTAGGGGTCGGACGGGGCTCCGGCCCGCGAACAATCGGGTTGTCGGCATCGACCGGACCTTGCGAGCGCGGATTGGTGGTCGGGCGCGCACCAGGAATCGAAAAGTCGGGCAAGGACTGCGCCGCCACTACGCCGGGCACAAGCGCCGCTACCAGCGCCGCAGCGCCGGTTGCCGCCCTGATGCTGCCCCCGATTATCCGCATTTCCCAATCCATCCTGCTGCGTAGCGGCGCGCTAGCGCTTCCAGCACTGAATAGGAAGTGAACTTGCGCCCTGCCACCGCTGACTTGTGCAATTGGCGCGATCGGGGCATGGCGCGTGGCATGGTAGACACACCCCAACCGCAGCATCTCGGGCAACCGCTGCATCTGGGGCAGCCCAGCACGCTGCCAACCTCACCCGAGGCGGCGGTGCTCGACTATGTGCCCAACCCGCGCAGTGGCGCGCTGTATCTCGTGCGCTTTGCTGCGCCCGAATTCACCTCGCTGTGCCCGGTAACCGGCCAGCCTGATTTTGCGCATCTGGTGATCGACTATGCCCCAGGCGAAACCATCGTCGAATCGAAGAGCCTTAAGCTGTTCCTCGGTAGCTTTCGCAACCACGCGGGCTTCCACGAAGATGTGACGGTCGGGATCGGCCAGCGCCTGCTGACCGAAATGCAGCCGCGCTGGCTGCGGATCGGCGGCTACTGGTATCCGCGCGGCGGGATTCCGATCGATGTGTTCTGGCAATCGGGCCCGGCGCCCGAAGGGCTGTGGGTGCCCGATCAGGGCGTCGCCAGTTACCGCGGGCGGGGCTAGATCAACTCGGCGAGCGCATTCAAAAGCGCATCTACATCGGCATCATCGTGATACAGCGCAAAGCCGATCCGCAGCACGTCTCCGCGC
>JAYTIS010000313.1:0-1968 GCA_043731725.1 Novosphingobium sp. | reverse complement strand
GCGCCAACACGGCGGCTGGGGTGCCCGCGAAGGTCAGATCGGCGTAGAGCCGGGTGTTGTCGAAACTGGGCACCGCCACGCGCGCCACCCCAGCCAGCTCGGCCAGCACCAGCACCGGCTGGTCATTGCTGCTCGCCAG
This sequence comes from Novosphingobium sp., assembly GCA_043731725.1. Lineage (GTDB taxonomy): Bacteria > Pseudomonadota > Alphaproteobacteria > Sphingomonadales > Sphingomonadaceae > Novosphingobium. Next base: position 1,829 of record JAYTIS010000313.1, on the reverse strand, counting down.
CACCACCGCCAGATCGGCTTTGAGTCCGCCGATCACCGCCGGTTTGGTTCCGGTCAATTTCCCATCGGCAAAGCTCACAGAAGATCGGATGGGTAACGCATCGCTGCCCTCGGCCAGTGCTACCGTCGCCAGCCGCTCACCGCTGGCGAGCGCCGCCAGTTGATCAGTTTTCCCGGCTGCGAGCAATGCGTGCGCAGCGCCGTAACCGACCGTCAGGAACGGCGCACCCGAGGTCGCCGCCCCGGCCGCCTGCGCCACCAGCCCCAGCTCGGTCAATCCCAGTCCCAGCCCGCCGTGCGCCTCGGGTAAGGCCAGCGCGGTCCATCCTTGCTCGACCGCAGTATCCCAAAACGGCTGATCGATCGCGCCGACCTGTTCGAGCAATTTGAGCAACCGCTCTTTCGATACCCGCGCATCGAGCACACGGCGGCTTTCGGTAGCGATAGCTTGCTGGCCCTCGTCATATAGTATCGACATCGCGCGAATCTCTCCCTTCTGGATGTTTTAATCGCGCGATTAAACTTGGCAAGCGCGTGATTGAGCCGCGCTGACCCGCATGGCGAACAAAGCGATTGTCAGCGATGTTTGAGAACGTTATCAGACTAGTCAAAGCATACGTATTAGGCTGGACAATGGCGGAGCCACCGCCAAAGCTGGCAGTAAGCGGAGCCTGAAACCAGGCCGGCAGCAGACCATCGGGGAGAGTATTAAAATGGCAGCACCAATAACCGGTTCGAGCGCGCGCGGATCCGCGCCGGCCGGGGGGAACACCACCACCGTTCTGCTGCTGGTGTTCGCGGTCTTTTTCCTCCTCGGCGGGGTAACGAACATCAACGACCTGCTGGTCGGCAAGTTCAAACCGATGTTTCAGCTCACCCATGCGCAGGCCAACCTGGTCCAGTTCGCATTCTTCATGAGCTATGGGCTGTTCTCGATCCCCGCTGGGATCGTGATGTCCAAGCTGGGCTATATCCGCACCTTCGTGCTCGGCTTTGTGATCGTCGCGATCGCCGCCTTGCTGTTCATTCCGGCCTCGCAAAGCGCGGCATATGGCGGGTTCCTCGCTGCGCTGTTCCTGATCGGCGCGGGGATCACGGTGCTGCAGGTGGCAATGAACCCGGTGATCACCACGCTGGGGCCGGTTGAAACCTCGCACAGCCGGTTGACCTTTGCTCAGGCCTTCAATTCGATCGGCGTGTTCTTGATGATCTACGGCGGGGCGACGCTATTGCTGGGCGACTCTAAGCCAATCGACGCCGCGACCGCCACGGCGGTGCAGTTGCAGGCCTATCGGGTCGAGCAAGGCGCTTCGATCGGCACTGCTTACATGTGGTTGGCGGTGGTCATGGTCGCAATTGCCGCACTGTTCTGGACCTTCCGTTCGGCGCTTGATCATACTCAGGCAGAACAGACTAAAGTTGAAGGTACGCTGGGGCTGCTTCAGCACAACCGGCGCGTGCAATTGGGCGCGCTCGGCATCTTCACTTATGTCGGTGCCGAAGTTGCGATCGGATCCAACCTGATTGCCTATCTGGGCGAACAGAGTGTGATGGGGCTGGGGCTGGAAGCCGCCGGTAAACTGGTCGCGCTATATTGGCTGGGGGCACTGATCGGGCGGCTCGCTGGTGGGTTCATCCTGCGCATGTTCAAGCCGGGCCGTGTCCTGTCTGCCTTTGCAATGGCCGCGATCGTTCTGATCGCGGTGTCGGCAATAAGCGCGGGTACGGTATCGGGTTGGGCGCTGGTGGCGGTCGGGCTCTGCAATTCGTTGATGTTCCCAACCATCTTCAGCCTCGGTACCGAAGGTTTGGGCGACCAAACGCCGCAAG
>JAYTIS010000312.1:0-3354 GCA_043731725.1 Novosphingobium sp. | reverse complement strand
GACTATTCTGAGGTCGCCGCCGCCTATCGCCCGGGCCACGCCGATTATGCCTACGACGCCAAATACGGCCTGCGCGATTATCGTGGCGGCGGGCGTAGTTCGGCGCGGGAGACAGCGGCTCGGGTCGCGGCGGGCGCGGTGGCACGGTTGGTGATCCCCGAGGTAGAGGTGATTGCCTGGGTCGCCGAAATCGGCGGCGATGCGATTGACCCGGCTAATTTTGACGCCAATCAAATCGGCCGCAACCCATTCTTCTGCCCCGATCCGGGGGCGGCGGTGCGCTGGGAAAAATTGGTCGATGATGCGCGGCTAGCTGGATCGTCGCTGGGCGCGGTGGTCGAATGTGTCGCGACTGGCGTTCCCGCCGGGTGGGGCGCGCCGATCTACGCCAAGCTCGATGCCGATCTTGCCGCGGCGATGATGGGAATCAACGCGGTTAAGGGCGTCGAGATCGGCGACGGGTTCGCGGCGGCGCGGTTGACTGGTGAAGGGAACGCCGATCCGATGCGGCCCGGCAATAGTGTCCCGGTGTTCACTGCCAATCACGCCGGCGGGATCGCCGGCGGAATCAGCACCGGCCAACCGGTCAAGGTTCGCGTAGCTTTCAAGCCGACCAGTTCGATTCTGACCCCGGTTGAGACGATTGACCGCGACGGCCAAGCCACTAAAATTCGCACCAAAGGCCGCCATGATCCTTGCGTTGGCATTCGCGGAACGCCGGTGGTCGAGGCGATGATGGCGCTGGTCCTGGCCGATCACAAGCTGCTCCACCGCGGCCAGTGTGGCTGACTTGTCGGTCTATTTTGCCGCTATCCTGATCTTTGCGGGCGCGTTGTGGTGGTTCAATCACAAGCGGCAGGCGCGGCTTGATGCGGATCAGGGCCAGCAGCACTTGGCCTCGCTGTTGGTTGCGGCGGCTAATGGTTCGGCTGGCGTCAGCGAAGCACGCGTTGCCGCACATCTGGCCGACCTGGCCTCAGGCCGTGCCGATCGCCGGGTGCGGCTGAGCCATGCGGTAATGCTGGTGCGCAGCCAGGCGAGCCCGGAGCAATATTCCAAGGTGCTCGAATTGGCACGCCGTCTTTAGCCGCGCAGCACACCGCCCAATTTCGCTGCCGCCGCGGTTACCCGCTCGCTAATTGCCTTGAGTTCGGCCTCGTCATAACTCTTTGCACCTGGCTGCAAAGTCACTTCGATCGCCAGCGACTTCTGCCCCTCGGGCACGCCGTTGCCGCGAAAGTCATCGAACAGCCGCGCGGCGACGACGTTGACTTTGTCGGAATTATTGACCGCGCGGACCAGATCGCCAGCGGGCAATGCGGCATCGACCATGAAGGCGAAGTCACGCGTCACCGCCTGCAGCGCGGGTGGGGTATAGGCTGCACGCGCGAAGCTAATCGACTTTTTCGCTGGAATGGCATCGAGATGGATCCCGGCGACCGCGACTGGGACGTCAATATCGAACGCCTTGAGCGTGGCCGGGTGGACCATGCCAAAACTTGCCAGCTGGACCTTCGGGCCCAGCCGCAGAGTGGCCGATTGGCCCGGATGATAGACGCTACCCGCATCGCCCATCACTTGCAGATTTTCCATTGGCGCTCCGGCAATTCGCAGTAGCTCAAGGCACGCCGCCTTGGCGTCGAATGCGTCAAATGGCTGGGCTTTGCCGCTGTGCCATTGGCGTAGATCGCGATCGCCTGCCAACACTAACACCAGGGTGGGGTATTCTCCGTCGGCAAGATAACGCCGTCCCAACTCAAACAACCGCACCGAATCTGCCCCGCGATCCAGGTTGCGACGGACCGCGGCGAGCAGACCGGGCAACAGCGAAGGCCGCATAACCTTCATGTCTTCGCTGATCGGATTTTGCAGCGTCCAGTGGCCGCCGCCGACAGTGGCCGCCTCTTTTTCGGAAATGAACGACCAGGTGATGGCCTCGTTCAATCCCAGGCTAGCCGCCGCCCGGCGCAGCTTGCTCTCCAGTTTCTGTGCGGGGGTCGCGGTTGGCCGGGCGACGCCATCAGCGCGCGGCAGCGCCACGCTGGCGACATTGTCCAGCCCGTGGATGCGCACCACTTCTTCAACCAGATCAGCCGCGCCATCAACGTCCGGCCGCCAGCTGGGCACGGTGACACTCCAAGTCCGATCATCCTGAGGAGCCGCGTCAGCGGCGTCTCGAAGGACGGCAAAGCCTAGCGCGCAAAGTGTGGCGCGCTGCTCAGCTTCGGGAATTGCTACGCCGCCCAGCCGCTCGGCCAGGCCGGGATCGTAGGCCACCACCTTGGGCGCCAGCGGTGGCTGACCCGCGCGGATCACCGCGCTCGGCACACCGCCGCAAATCTGCGAGATCAACTGCGTCAGCAGATCGAGCCCGGTTTCCAGAAACGCCGGATCGACTCCGCGCTCAAACCGCGCGCGCGCGTCCGAGGTCAGGTTCAGCGCTCGCCCCGTATTGCCGATTCGCTCGGGATCGAAATAAGCTACCTCGAGCAGCACGTCGGTGGTTGTCTCGCTGCAGCCCGAATGCTCGCCGCCCATGATCCCGGCAATGTCGTGCACCCCGCGATCATCGCCGATCACGGTCATCGCGCTGGTCAAGGTGTAACTCTTGCCATTAAGCGCGAGTGCCTGTTCGCCGTCCTGCGCGCGCCGGGCAAAGATCGCGCCGCTCAGCTTGGCCAGATCATAAGCATGCGCCGGGCGGCCATAGGTCAGCATCACGTAATTTGTGATGTCGACCAAGGCTGAGATCGGGCGCTGACCTGCGCTTTTTAGACGATCTTGCATCCACTTGGGCGAGGCCGTGTTGCTGACGCCTTTGATCACCCGGCCAAAGAACGCCGGGCAGCCTTCAGGATCATCGGTGCGGATCGGCATCGGGCAGGCGAAGCTGCCTGGGATGTGCGGCGCGGCGATGGGCTTAAGTGTTCCGAGCCCGGCGGCGGCCAGATCGCGCGCGATGCCGTAGAGCCCCATGCAATCGGGCCGGTTGGGGGTGATTGCCACATCGAACACCGGATCGCTGCCTTGGTAATCGGCGAAAGGCTGGCCGACTTGCGCATCACTGCGCAGCTCGAGAATCCCGTCGTGCTCGTCGCCCAGCTCAAGCTCGCGTACTGAGCACATCATACCATTCGATTCGACGCCGCGGATCGCACTGACTTTGAGCTCAAACCCGCCGCCCGGAACCGTGGCGCCGGGCAACCCGAGTACGCCGATCAGGCCCGCACGGGCATTGGGCGCGCCGCACACCACTTGCAGCGGCTTACCGCCATTGACTTCGGTTCCGGCATCGATGCTCAGGACCTGCAATTTATCGGCATTGGGGTGCCGTTCGGCGCTGATCACGCGGGC
>JAYTIS010000311.1:0-2537 GCA_043731725.1 Novosphingobium sp. | reverse complement strand
GATTGGCGGTTGCAGCGCGTCGCCGCACTGAAGCCGAACTATTGTCGCTGGCAGTCAGGAAGGTCGGCAAGGATCAAAGCGAAACCTGGGCTGACCGGTTGCTGGAGGTGATGGCGAACGGTCAGACCCGGATGGAATGGCTGCGTACCGGTCCGGCATCGCGCAAGCCCAGGGGACTTACCAACCAGATCAAGAAGATTGCATTTCTCAAAGAGCTTGGTGCCGAAGCGCTCGACCTAGGCATTTCGGCGCTTTATCTCAAGTCACTTGCGCGCCAGATGCTCTACCGCAAGCCGGCCACGCTGCGGCGGATGCGGAGCGAGCGCAAACACCTCGAGATTGCCTGTTTTCTGCGCCTGCAACTGCTCCGCCTGACTGATATTGGCCTTGGCATGATCGATTACCGGATCGCCGATCTGTGGCGTCAGGCACGTGGGCGCGCCGAGGATGCACAGGCCGAAGAGTTGCGTCGGCACCAGAGCCTGGTCCTGCATTTGCTGGCGCTGACGGAAGATGAGGCTACCGCTGACGACACGATCCGCGATCAATTGCGCGCGATGCTGCTGCCGTTCCTGGCTAGCGGCACGCAGGGACGCACGACCAAGGTCGGCCGGGTGCGGTATCAGCTTGCGATCGGATCGAAAGGCGCTGTTGAACTGCTTGGCGCGGCCACCGCGATCGGCGTTGACATCGCATTGGATCACCCGCTCGCGCAGGCATTTGGCACCCTCGAGCAGATACATGCGCGCGGGGAGCACCATCTGCCGGAAGGCGCCGCCAATCCCTTTGGCAGGACCTGGGCTCTGCTCCTTGCGCAGCCCGATCGCGAAGCGGCACTGGGCGGCTACCGTGCTGCGACCCTGATGCTGCTCAAGCGATCATTGCGCAATGGACAGGCCTCGGTTGCCGCCAGCCTCGAGCACCGGGCACCCGAAGATCGCCTGATTCCCGGGCGGCAATGGGTCGCAGAGCGGTCCCGCTTCGCCCGACACCTTGCTTTGACCGCCAAGCCCGAAGCGACGATCAACTGGATTAAGGACGAGCTGGTCACCGCGCTGGCCAAGCTCGATTCGGCAGTGACGGCGGGCCATGTCAGGATCGAAGAGGGCCGCCTGATCATTCCCAGGATCAAGGCCGTCGAAGAAGATGCCCAGCGCGAAGCGATCCGGCGCGCGCTATTTGCGCAGGTGGGCAAGGCCCAGCTCCCCGACTTGCTGGTCGAGATCGATGCAGCGACGCGCTTCTCCTGGATCTTGTTGGGCCGGGCACCGCGCTCGGCGCAAGAGCTCATCTATCTGTACGCTGCGCTGATCGCACTGGGTTCGGACCTCACTGCTGCCGACATGGCGCGCATGACACTGGGCACAACGGCGGATGGCGTCGGCGAGATGATGCGGCGCATTGAAGCCCATGGCCGATTACCCGAGGCCAACAGGGCGGTGTTCGATCACTTCCGGACGCTGGCGGTGTCGCGGCTATGGGGGACCGGGCTCCACGCTTCGGCTGACATGATGAGCCTCGATGCCACCCGGCATCTGTGGAACGCCCGCCATGAGCCACGCCGCGGCACCCCAGCCATCGGCACCTACACGCATGTCCTCGACCAATGGGCGATCATGAATGATATGCCGATCATTCTCAATCGGCGGCAGGCGGGTCCCGCGATTGAAGGCGCACTGCGCCACGAGCAAGTCGAACTCACACGGCTCGCGGTCGATACGCATGGCCATACCCATTTTGCCATGGCGCTGGCCAAGCTCCTCGGCTTTGATCTGTGCCCGCGCCTTGCGGGGCTCAGCACCCGCAAACTCTATTTGCCACGCGGGCTGGACATCCCGGACAGCCTGCGCCCAATCGTCAGCGAGACCGTATCTGTCCGTGCCATTGCCAAAGGCTGGGACCCGCTGCTGCGGATCGCCGCATCAACCAAGACTGGCTGGTGTTCGGCGACCTACATCCTTGAGCGCTTTGGCAGCGCGGCGCGCGGCGACATTGCCTTTCAGGCAGGTGATGCTTTTGGCCGTCTGCTGCTGACCCGCTTTCTTGCCACCTACCTCGGAGATCCGGAATTCCGCACCGTCAACGAGGCCCTGCTCGCCCAGGGAGAATCGACCCACAGCCTGCAGCGCGCGATCAATTCCGGCACGATTGGTGCCCGCCACGGCCGAACCCTTGAGCAAATCGCCACTATCTCGTCGAGCCTGACTCTGCTCGCCAACATTGTTATGACGTGGAATGCGACCAAAATCGGCGACATCAGTGCCGCCGCGCCTGCTGCCTTTCCCGAGCAGCACCTCAAACATATCGCGCCCAATGCTCATGCGCATATCAATACCAAGGGGGTGCTAACCATCGACCCGTCGCGTCATCTCGATCACCTGCTCGGTCGAGCCTCACCAGCGCCAAATCTCAGGCAAACACAGTGAAAACCATCAACCTACGCAAATCCGCCATTTCTGACCGGTGAAATGGAGATTACATCACCATACCAACCACTTGCTTAGCGGCACTTTTTGCACTCCGGTCACGTGAACCCC
>JAYTIS010000310.1:0-1651 GCA_043731725.1 Novosphingobium sp. | reverse complement strand
ACTACGAGCGCGCGATCGGCCAGCTCAAGATTGGTTTCGGGGTGGAGCGTGAACCGGGCCGCCGGTTTGCGCTGTGGTGTCTGATGCAGGCGCTCGAAGTCGCTCCGCTGCCCTCCGAAGCCTTCGCCAAGGAACCCAAGCTCAAGGCCGCCGCTGACGAATACCTGAGCGCCGCATTTCGCGTGGAACGGTTTGGGGACGGCTAGTGAGCGCGGAGGCAGTTCTTATCTGGCTGGCCGAACACGCACCAGATTTGCGACTGATCGAACACAGCCGCTCGACCGCCACCGTCGGCGAAGCTGCGGAAGTGATCGGCGTTGAACCTGGCCGGATTGCCAAGACGCTGGCGTTGCGGGTGGGCGAGGAGATCATGCTGGTGGTCACGCGCGGCGATGCTCGGCTCGACAATGGCTTGTGCAAGACCGCGCTGGGCGGCCGCCCGCGCATGCTCGATGCCGAGGCCGCGCTGGCTGCTACCGGCCATGCGGTGGGCGGGGTCTGCCCATTCGGTTTGGCCACTGCCCTGCCGATTATCGCCGACCGATCGTTGCTGTCCTATCGCACGGTGTTCCCCGCCGCCGGATCGCGCACCAGTTCAGTCGAAATCGAACCTCAGCGCCTCGCCGAACTGATCGGCGCGCGCTGGGCCGAGGTGTGCAAACTGCCGAAATAGGCAGCTCGCTTAGAACTTGGCGCCGAGCCGCAATCCGATCGTGCGCGGATTGATTGGCACGACGTATGGCCGCTGGAAGCACAACCCGCATTCCTGGAAGCGCGAGACCTGTCCGCGCTCATCGAGCACGTTCTGCGCAAACAGTTCAAGGTTGAAGTTGCTCCAGTCAATGCCAGCAGCCAGATTGATTTGCGCATAGGCCGGCAACTGGCCCAACGTTGCCGCCGGACTGTAGAAGCTGGTTGGATCGGCGACCTGTGCCGGATCATTGGGATCGTGCAGCGGCGAGAGGAACGCCTTGTTGCGGATGTCTGAGGCGGCTGCGCTTTGATAGGCGCCGTTAACCTGCAGGTACGGCTTCGCATTGCCCTGAGCGAAGGTGTAGCGCATCGTCCCAGTCAGCTTCCAACGCGGCGTGATCGGCAACCGCGTGCCCTTGGCCGAGGCCACGAAATTTATCTGGCCCGAGCTGCCCGGTGCGGTGCAGGCGAAGGTAGGATCGTCATAAGCGCATAAGTTCTGCAACGTTTTGGCATCGGTGTACGATCCGCCCAGCGAGAGCGCGAGCCCACCGCCGTTATAACCCAGATCCATTTCTACCCCGCGGATCCGTGCATTGGGACCGTTGTGGATTTCGGTGAAGCTGTTCGCGCCAAGGAAGGCGAACTGAAAACTCTTCCATTCCTGCTGATAGACCGCACCATTAAAGCGCAGACCCTGCAGCGGGGATGATTTCCAGCCGAATTCGTAGTTCTTCAGAAAGTCTGACTGGTAAGGTGGCACATCCGCACGGCGGTTGATCCCGCCGGGCCGATAACCCTTGGAAGCGGTTGCATAGAACAGCAGCCCGGGCTGCGGCTTCCACGTCATGTTGAACCGGTATGTCAGCCCTTCGCCGCTGGCCTTCACCGGCGTGACACCTTGCCCAAGCAAATAGGTGCCAAGGTTTGTGCACGGGCCGCCCGCGACTGCTGGCGG
>JAYTIS010000309.1:0-6160 GCA_043731725.1 Novosphingobium sp. | reverse complement strand
AACGCTTCGCATTATCGAAAAGGGGAAGCGAATCCATCGAGGCATGAAATTTTTTATGAACCACCCGCTTAAGACCGCGGCCTTGGCATTGGCCATACTGGCCGCTCCCCAGGTAGCTCATGCCGACGAAAATTATTTTGCTTACAGCTATGGCAGCGAGACATTGCCCAAGGACGCCACCGAAGCCTATCTGTGGGTGACCGATCGGCGCGACAAGGACCTTGGATCTTACAATGCCCAGGACATCAAATTTGAACTTGAGCACGGTTTTTCGGATCATGTTCAAGCCTCGGCCTATGTCAACTTCGTCTCGCACCACATCAAGGGGCTCGCCCCGGAACTTGGCGATCAGGATCGCAATCTCGCCTGGAACGGGATGCAGGCATCGTTCAAATATGCGCTCACCAGCCCTTATAAGGACGGTATCGGTATCGCGATTTACGTCGAACCCGGTTTTTCCCGTTTCGGCAAGAAATCCGGCGAGCGAGCCAACCAGCTCAGCCTTGAAACCAAGTTGCTGCTCCAGAAGAATTTCATGAACGACAAGCTGATCTGGGTCGGCAATGTGACTGCCGAGCAGGAATTCGAACATAAGGGCGGCGGCGACTGGGAATCCGAACTGGAATTCGAATTATCCAGCGGTTTGGCCTACAATGTCGCACCAGGTCTGCACCTGGGCGCAGAGGGGCGCTACACCGCCGCCTATGAGAATTTTCCGAACGAGTTCCACCGCTCAGACTATGCAATTTTCTTCGGCCCGACGATCCACTATGCCACCCGCAAGTGGTGGGCGACGCTCAGCTACCAACCCCAGATCAGCGGCGGCCCCAACGTCCGCTCGAACTCGCTCAACCTGGCTGACTATGAAAAGCAGGAAATCCGCCTCAAACTCGGCTATAACTTCTAGCCGATGACCAATTCACCACTCTGGTATGCGTTGATCCCGGTAGCGCTTGTTGGCGCGCCCTCACCCAGCCACGCCACCCAATATCTAAGCATTTCCGAGGCGCAGCGCGCGCTGTTTCCCGCAGCGAGCGTGTTTGTGGATCGAACGCTGCGGTTCACCCCGGCGCAGCGCAAGGCGATCGGCCAAGCCGCTGGAATTGCTCCGGGTGCCGCCCAGCCCGTGTGGGAAGTTCGTGGGCCCGGCGGCCGGTTAGGCTGGCTGTTTATCGATCGCGTCACCGGCAAGCATGAACTGATTACTTATGCGCTGGCGCTCGATGCGGCAGGCACGGTGCGCGGGCTCGAGATCCTTGACTATCGCGAGACTTACGGTGGGGAAATCCGCAATCCCGCCTGGCGTCAGCAGTTTGTTGGCAAGCGGGCCGGGTCGGTCGTGCGGCTGGGGTCCGATATCCGCAATATTTCGGGCGCGACGCTGTCGTCGCGCCACATCACCGACGGCGTACGGCGATTGCTGGCAACGTTTAATTTGCTCCTACGGGCCTGAACGATGCGTCGCTGCCGGCCGTGGCTCGGTTCTTTTGTCGAAGTCGAGTGCGATGAGTTGACAGCGCTCGACGAAGCTTTTGCTGCGATTGCGCAGGTCCACCGGCTGATGAGCGCGCATGATCCTGACAGCGAACTCAGCCGGATCAATTGCGAAGGACACCGCCAAGCCATCGCCGTCAGCGCGCCCACCGCGGACGTCCTGCGTCGTGCCCTGCGCTGGGCCGAATTGAGCGGCGGCGCATTTGACGTGGTTCGGGCCGGGCGCGAGTCGCTAGCGCGAGGAGCACTGCCGCAGCATCCAGGCCAGCCAGCACCGGATAGTTGCGCGGACTGGAGCGCCGTCTGCCTTGAGGGGCACGATGTGAGCCTTGACCGTCCGGCCTGTCTTGATCTGGGCGGGATTGCCAAGGGTTACGCCGTCGATCTGGCGATCGATGCGATGCGCGAGGTCGGGGCTCTGCGAGGCTTGATTAACGCTGGCGGCGATCTACGCGTGTTTGGTGACCAGAGGCTGCCAATCACGATCCCCGATCCACAATCGCGCCAGCCGCTGGTGATGACCAGCCTCGAAAGCGCCGCGCTCGCCACCAGTGCGGGTTTGCCGGATGCGGTTGACCGTCTGGACTTCGGCCACCTTCCCCGCTCCGCGAGCGATTGGATATCAGTCACCGTTCGCGCACAAAACGCGTGTGACGCCGACGCACTGACCAAAATCGTGTGGGCGCTGGGCCATAACGCCGAGAAATTGCTCCGCGATCATCAAGCTGAGGCGTTCGTGATCGACGACGCGCGGCAAATCCATCGGGTCGGCACGGCCAAGGTGATCGCATGACCAATGGTCGCAGTCCGAACCGCTTGCCGCGCTGGCAGGAGTGGTCGATCTATCTTGGTTTTGGACTGCTATTCGCGAGCGGGGCCGCCTGGTTGCTGCTCGACTGGTTTGTTCGTGTTACCGGCGAATTCGGGCCGGAGCATCATCCCGCGCAACATTGGGCGATCATCATTCACGGGATTGCCGCCTATTTCTTCTTGGCGATAATCGGGTCGCTGATCCCCCTGCATATCAAACTGGGCTGGGTGCTTGGCCTGCATCGGTGGAGCGGTTCTGCGCTCGCCGGGACACTGCTGGTGTTGTCGCTGACCGCGCTGGGTCTCTATTATGCCGGCGACGATCTTTCGCGGAGCTGGACCAGCATCGTCCACTGGAGCCTGGGTTTGCTCGCGCTGCTGGCGATACTGCTGCACGTCCTCCGCGCGCGCTAAGCGCCTAGTGGACTCGTCGGGATTGCGTGCTGCGACTTGGTGAGGGATTATCCAAGTTAGGAATGCGCTGCGGCCATCATTTCTGCATGGGCCGCCGCCACTGCGCGGGTCACGGCCTGCATCATCGCCATCCGCGCTTTGATCGGCAACCGCGTCTCGCCGATCATCACAGCCACGGTGTAGCGGGTGCCGTCCGGCGCCTCAAAGATCGCGACATCGTTGTAGCCGGTGGCAAGGCCTTGCAGCTCCTGCCCGGTCCCGGTCTTGTGATAGGCCTTCCAACCCGCCGGTATCGCGCCCTTGAGCCGCATTGGCCCGCTGCGCGAATGGCCCATAATATCGAGCAGGACAGCAGTCGAATCCGCCGAAAGCAACTGCCCCTGTGCTAGCTTTCCGAGCGCGTGGGTGATCCCCGCCGGGGTCGCACCGTCGAGTGGATCAGCGATGTAGCCGGCGAGCAGGGCCTGGCGTTGTTCCATCGGAAGCCGCGCACGGGCCTGGTCGAAATTGCTCCCTACGGCCAGGTCGGGGGTCCATTCCAGACCGGCGATCCGGCTTTGCAGCAGTCGCTCGCCAGGTCCGAAGCGCACGCCAGAAATGCCGCGTTCCGCCAAAATTGCCCGGACATGATCGGGGCCTCCCACGCGCCACAGCAGCTTGTCGTTGGCTAGGTTGTCCGACAGCGACAGCGCCGCGCGCATCATGGTGCCGACCGGAAGGGTCAACGAGCCTTCGGTTAGCACCCGCCAGCGCAACGGCTGGTTAAACACCACCAGATCCTCTGGGCGCAGCGTCAATGGTTCGTCGAGCCGCATTTTCCCGCGATCGACCGCATCGAGCGCGCTGATCGCCACCCACAGCTTCGATACGCTCTGTTGCGGGAAATACTGATCAGTTCGCTCGCCCACCACCCAATTGCACCCGGCTTGTGCCACCGCGATGCCGACCTTGCCGTCGAAGCCCTGCGCGATTGCGGTAAGGTCACGCTGCAGTTGCTCGGGACGCGGCGCGCAGTGCACCGGCTGAGCGGAAACGTGAGCAAACGCATGCGGGATCGCCGGCACAAGTTTGCTCGCCAACCCATTATGCGTGATGGTCAAGGCGAGTCCAGCAAAGCCAAGCCCGCCCAGCACAAGCGCTGCCAAGCTGCGCCGCCGCAGTCGTGGCGAGTTACTGGAACCTAGACGTTGGCCCAGTGTAATCGGATTGTCGCGACGCAGGTGTAATGTCATGGCTTGGCGCGCGTATAGCAACGCCGGGTTGCCGTGCGAAGAGCGGATGGGACCACCCGTGTAATTTTTACCGGCAAAGTTTGGAACGTTTTTGGGGCGTGATCCGAATTAGCTGTATGCCAACATCTCCAGCGCCCCGAACACCGCCAGCGCGCCCGGATCGCCGAACGGCGCCACCTGGCTCATGAACACGCCGCCCACGCCCTTGTCCGGGTCGAACCAGTAGTAACTGTTGAAAATCCCCGCCCAGGCGAGGCTGCCGGGCGAGCGGCCGTGCGGGCCTTGATCGGGGTTGATCAGGAAGCCCAGGCCCCAGCCGGTGTGTTGATCGGGAAAGGTATCATAGGGCGCGGCGAATTCGGGCATCGCGCTGCCCATCGCCCCAGCGCGGAGCGGCGCGACCTGGTTGCGGCTCATCTCGGCCACGGTTTCGGCTGCGAGGATGCGCACCCCGTCCAGTTCGCCGCCGCGCAGCAGCATCCGCACGAATCGGGCATAGTCACCCGCGGTGGAAGAGAGTCCGCCGCCGCCCATGTGGAAATCGCCGCCGCCCAGCACCGCCGGGTTGATCTCCCACCCGCCATCGGGTTTGCGAACGTGGACTTTGGCGGCATCTGTCAGCATTTCAGCGCGGAACGCGGTCAAGGCCATGCCGAGCGGCCCGGTGACGTGCTGCGCCAGATAATCGCCCAGCGTTTGCCCGGTTACGGCCTCCACCGCTTGGCCGACCCAGTCGGTCGCGACGCTGTATTCCCAGCTTTCCCCGGGATCGAACATCAGCGGCATTTTGATCGAGGCGAGCGAGCCTTGCTCCGGCATGCCGACCGTGCCGTAATACTGCAGCACCTCTGGGTGGATGAAGAAATAACCCAGCCCCGCAGTATGCGTCAGCAAGTGGCGCAGGGTGATCGGGCCTTTGGCGGGGCGCAGCTGCGGCTGGCCATCGCTGCCAAAGCCGGTCAGCACTTGCGGATTGGCAAGATCGGGTAGCACTTCGCCGATATCGCTATCGAGGCTGAGCCGACCTTGTTCGACCAGCTGCATCGCCGCGACCGAGGTGATCGCCTTAGTCATCGAGGCGATCTGAAACAGCGTATCCTCATGCATCGGCGTGTGGGCTACCGCATCGGCCTCGCCCAAGGCGCGGGCAAAGCGCACCCCGTCACGGTCAACGATCATGCCCACCGCGCCGGGCAAGTGAGCAGAGGCGAAGGCCCGATCGAATGGGGCCGGGTCGAGCTGGTTTGAGTCAATCATCCGCATTGGCTAACCGGTTCACAGCCCTTAGGGAAGGGGCATGGTCGATACGCTCTCAATCAGCCTCGCGCAGCTTAACCAGTCGGTCGGCGATATGGCGGGCAATGCCGCCGCCATGCTCGCCGCGCGCGACCGGGCCAAGGGCGCCGACCTGATCGTTTTCCCTGAAATGCAACTGATCGGCTATCCCGCCGAAGACCTGGTGCTCAAACCCGCGCTGATCGAGCGCGCTGCCGCTGAACTTGACGCGATGGCCAAGGTCACCGGCGATGGCGGCCCGGCGATGCTGGTCGGCTCGATCTTTGTGATCGACGGCGCGCTGCACAATGGCGTCGCCTTGCTCGACCAGGGCAAGGTGGCTGCGATCCGGCTCAAGCACGAGCTGCCCAATTACGGCACCTTCGATGAGGTTCGCTTGTTCCAGCCTGGTCCCTTGCCCGAACCGATCGTGTTCAAGGGCGTGATGATCGGACTGCCGATTTGCGAAGATATCTGGCATCCAGACGTGTGCCGGCATCTGGCCGATTTCGGCGCGGAGCTGCTGATCTGCATCAACGGCAGCCCCTATGAGATCGACAAGGACACGCTGCGGATCGACGGTGTGGCCAAGCGCCGCGCGGTCGATACCGGCCTGCCGCTGGCCTATCTCAACCGCGTCGGCGGGCAGGAGGAGCTGGTGTTCGACGGCGCCAGCTTCGTCGTCAACGGGGATGGCAGTCTGGCCGTGCAGATGAAGGATTGGGAGGAGGAACAGGTCCTCACCCGCTGGACCAGGACCGCTCAGGGCTGGCGCTGCGATCGCGGCGAGATCGCGCAGTTAGCCGGGCATCCCGAGGCGGTCTATTGCGCGATGCTGTTGAGTTTGCGTGATTATGTCAACCGCAATGGCTTTCCCGGGGTAGTGCTGGGGCTGTCGGGCGGCATCGATTCGGCGGCTTGCGCGGCAATTGCGG
>JAYTIS010000308.1:0-1745 GCA_043731725.1 Novosphingobium sp. | reverse complement strand
CTGCGGCCTCGAGATTAGAAGTCACGTGCTCTATCCAACTGAGCTACGGGCGCGCGCAAGGTGATCCATAGGCAGGCTTTGCAGGCCTTGCAAACCGGGTTAAGTCACCGTTCCATGACAACGACGCTCACCCAGCTAGACGGCACCACCGGTGCCCGCCGCCACTTCCGCTATTTCGACTACATGATGGCGGCCTTCGTCGCGATCTTGCTGCTGTCGAACCTGATCGGGGCAAGCAAGCTGGCGACGGTCCACGGCTATACCTTCGGTGCGGGGATCCTGTTTTTCCCGGTAAGTTACGTGCTGGGTGACGTGCTGACCGAGGTCTATGGCTACGCCAATGCACGGCGCTGCGTGTGGACCGGGTTTGCTGCGCTGCTGTTCATGGCCTTCATGAGCTACGTGGTCGTAGCCATGCCGCCGGCGGCGGGGTGGGACGGACAGGCCGCCTACGTAAGCGTGTTCGGCAACACCTGGCGGATTGTCCTGGCCTCGGTTATCGCGTTCTGGGCGGGCGAATTCGTCAACAGCTTCGTGCTCGCCAAGATGAAAATCTGGACTGGCGGCAGCAAGCTGTGGACCCGCACAATTGGTTCAACCGTGTTCGGCCAGGCGGTCGACAGCGCGATCTTCTATCCGATCGCCTTCCTCGGCACCTGGACCAATGCGCAGGTGCTGACCGTCATGTTCACCAACTGGCTGCTGAAAGTACTGTGGGAGGTCGTGCTGACCCCGGTGACTTACGCGGTGGTTGGGTTCTTGAAGACCCGCGAGGGGGTCGAGGTATTCGATACTGGTACCGACTTTTCGCCGTTCGCGAAAAGTCCGGCGGTTTAGGCCCCACCCGGAGGTGGGGCCTCACCGCGATTTGCCTCAATCGGCGATGAGGCCGATCACGAGGTAGACTACCAGCAGCGAGCCGAAGCCGAGGACGGTGCCCAGCGCGAAGCCGATTCGGACGAGGTTTACGTCCCAGCCAAAGAAATCGGCGATGCCCGAGCAGACGCCCATGAACTTGGCATTGGCTTTGCCCAGGCGGAAGCCGCGGGCGGGAGCGACGGCGCGATCATTGTGGTCGATCGAGTTCATGCGACTTCTCCGACATAAACGGTGGCATGTGCCGCCGAAGGGCTGGTCGCTGTGACGGTCAGCAGCACGAGCGAAAGCATGAAGGCCGAAGCGGCGGCGGCGAGCCGGCTGGTGAAATTGGTGTTGGTCATTGTCAGTCTCCTGGTTTGTTTGGTTCCGCCGAGATCGGCAGATGTCAGACTGACTGCATCGCCCGTGCCAATTTCGAAAAACCCCGGAATTTCAAGCTTTCGCTTAGCTGAATGGAATCTTGCGCCAAGGTGAATGAACAATAGTTGGGAAAATTCCCCAAGTTTCAGGATTCGTCTTTTGCGTGACACTGCAAGCCTGCCAACCTATCGCCCGGCCATGTCGCTTCACCGCATCAGGCTGACCCAGTTTCGCAACCATGCCCAAACCGCGCTTGATGGTACAACGCAGTTCAACCTGCTGGTCGGCGAGAACGGCGCGGGCAAGACCAACGTGCTCGAAGCGCTGTCGTTGCTGGCGCCGGGACGCGGCCTGCGCCGCGCTGCGCTGGCCGATGTCGCGGCGCACGGTTCCGAAGTGGGATTCGCGGTCAGCGCTGACCTTGGCGGTGACGTTCAGCTCGGCACCGGGACCCGGCCGGAAAAGCCCAGCCGCCGCGTCGTGCAGGTCAATGGCGCCGATATGCC
>JAYTIS010000307.1:0-3065 GCA_043731725.1 Novosphingobium sp. | reverse complement strand
GAGGATGACCAAGTGAACAGCGACCGTACCCGCTTTTATCGCGACAAGATCAACGGCAAGATCTTCGGGGTTTGCGCAGGGATTGCCGACTATACGGGGGTGGATGTGTTATGGGTTCGGCTGGGCTTTGTCGGGCTGATCTTGCTCGGCGCGCCAATGGTGATCCCGGCCTATTTCTTAGTCGGCATGTTTGCCGCCAAGAAGCCGGGTAATCTCTATACCGACCGCAACGAGCAAAAGTTCTGGCAGGGGGTGCGTCAATCGCCCACCCGCACCGCGCGGGAAGTGCGCGCTCAGTTCCGCGATATCGATCGCCGACTGGCCGAGGTTGAAACCTTCTATGTCAGCAGCAACCCGCGCCTGTCCGCTGAGATCGAGCGGCTGCGCTAAATTTCACATCAAGTTATTGAGGGGAATGACAATGGAAGGCTATCTCGCACTACTAATCCCGCTGGCGCCATTTATTATGGTCTGCTTCATCGTCTGGACCAAGCATCAGCGCAAATTGGCCGAACTGCAGATGCAGAATACCGCCGAGCGTGCCGCGCTTAACGCGACCAACAATACAGTCTTGGAAGACCGCGTACGGGTTCTGGAGCGGATCGTCACCGATAAAGGCTACGATGTTGCGACTCAGATCGAGGCGCTGCGCGATGCTCGCAAGATCGACGCGCAGCTCGAGAGTCGCGACCGGGAGCCAAGCTGATGATGTGGGGCGGCCCAGATTTTGTGATCGCGATCATCGCCGTGTCAACCGGTGGCTGGTTGGTCAACAACTGGATCAGGGCCCGCCACGGCTATTCGCTCGAAGACGAATGGGGCGGCAAGACCAGCCCGGCGGACAGTGCCGCGACGCAAGCGCTGCGATCAGAGAATGCCGAGCTTCGGGACCAGCTTGATCACTTCGCTGATCGGGTGAAAGTGCTTGAACGGATTGTCACCGACAAGGGCGTCGATGTAGCAAGTCAGATCGAAGCCCTGCGCGACCCGCCTATGTCCGCAATCAGCAAAACGGGCTCGGGCGCATGAACTTCGATCTGATGGAAATCATTCGTTTGGCCGCACCAGTAACTATCGTGATTGCGCTAATTATCGCCGGCGGCGTCGTGCTGAACACCTGGCTCAAGATGAAGCACGGCTACCCGCTCAGCGGCAGTTGGGGGCAGAAGCTTTATCCCAAGACCAGCAGCGAAGAAGCCGAACGGATCAAGCTGCTCAGCCAAGAAAACGCCGCGCTGCGGGCGGAGTTGGGCAGCGTCAAGGACCGGCTCGGCAATGTCGAACGAATCGTGACCGACAGCGGTTATCAGCTGACGCACCAGATTGAGGCGCTACGCGCGCAAGGGAAGGATGTGCAATGAACTTTGGGGATTTGATGGGCCTGTTTGTGGCGATGGGCGGCCTGGTCGCAATCGTCGCGGTCATTGGAAACAGCTATCGTCACCGCCTGGCGCACAAGCTGCGGCTCGCCGAGCTACGCGCCGCTGTGCCGGCGACCGCCAATTCGGAGCAGCACGCGAACCTGGTCGAGCGGCTCGAACACCGCATCCGCGTGCTCGAACGCATCGCCACCGATAAATCAACCGCCTTGGCTTCGCAGATCGAAGACCTGCGCACCCCTGTCAATTAATCAAGACGGAGCCGCAACGTGGACCACTGGGTAGTCATCATGATCTTGGGGATCGTCGCAATCTCAGCTTTTTCGCGGGCACATCGGGCCAAATACAATGCCCAGAACGGCATTGTCAGTGATCACTGGCGCCGCGGCCACAGCGGCCTCCAGGCCTTACTCGATCCCGAGCAACCCAGCCAGCGCGAGCAAGCTCTGCAGCGCGAAGTCGAAGATTTACGCGAACGTATCCACGTGCTCGAACGGATTGCCACCGACGGCCGCCAATCGAACAATCTCGCCGCCGAAATCGAAAGCCTGCGTGACCGCTAGTCGCGCTTTGAGGGAGAACCCGCCATGTCCAGCGACCCCTTCCTGATTGCCACCGCCGCACTGCTGGCGACTGCGATCATCACTATGGCCTCTCTGCGGGGATGGCAGGGCTGGCTCCAGCTCAAGACCCGCGAGCTTGATCACCACCGTCCCGAGATCGAAGGCGGCGCCGGCCACGGCATGGCCCGGATCGAGATCGCCGACCTCAAAGAGCGGATCCGCAAACTGGAAGCCATCGCCGCCGGGGTGGACCTGTGAACGGGCCTACCGGCAGCGCCGCCAAAGCCGGGATCGGATTGGGCAGCGCAATTGCAGTGGCAATTTCATGGAGCATCAACAAATCGATCATCTGGGCGATCGTCCACGGCGTACTCTCATGGCTGTACGTCATCTATTTCGCGGTGACGCGTCCGGGTGGGCTCGCCGGCTAGCCATGGACGTAGCACCCAGCCAAGGCTAAACGCCGCGGCCATGCGCAACTTGACTGACATTTTTGAAGAATATGATTTCCTCGAAGGCGACGAACGTTACCGCCTGCTGATCGAGCTGGGGCGCGAGCTGGAAGCGATGCCTGCCGCGCTTAAGACCGATGCCAGCCTGGTGCGTGGCTGCTCGGCCTCGGTCTGGGTCTATCCCACCCGCCTGGAAGATGGCCGCCTTCATTTCCTCGCAGACAGCAATGCTGCGATCACCAAGGGAATTGTCGCGCTGGTGCTGGCGGCTGTGCAAGATCGCCCCGCCGCCGAAGTGGCGGTTTGCGATATTCTCACCGCACTCGAACCGTTCGAGCTCAGCCGACAATTGTCATCCAACCGTACTCAAGGCGTGCCCAACATGATCGCGCTGATCCGAGCTACCGCCGCGCGCTATGCGGAAGCTGACGGGGCCTGAGTTTCGGATGCAATCGGAAAAACGTATGGCCCGCCCCGTTTGCAAGCAGGATTTTTGAGATGTTCTGATCAGTCTGCGTCAACGTATGCGGTCTCGTGAGCATGCTCACGGCCAAGATGGACATCCGCGCGTTTGGAGCCACAATAAAGACGCCGGCAACAAGTGCCATTTTTTTGGCCGGGCTTTCCAAACGCCGATTGACTGTCAGGCCATCTGTACTCCTTCCTGCAAA
>JAYTIS010000306.1:0-2463 GCA_043731725.1 Novosphingobium sp. | reverse complement strand
CCTGAAATTTTACCGCGTTGTGTTCAGTTTCCACCGAACCGCGGATCTTCAGCTCCTCACGGTCGTGCAACAGCTTGTCATACTGCTCTTTCATCACGTCGTAATCGCGGGTGATGCGCTGATACTCGGCGGCAGACTCGGGGTTGGAAAACTGTTGCGCGGTGATCGAAGAAATCTCCTGCTGCACGGATGCGCGGCGCGCAGAAAGCGCTTGGACATTGGCAGCGCGTTCCGCGCGGATCGATTCAAGCGAAGTAAAGGCTGGGTTGGGCACGCCGGCCGCGCCACCGCCGCCTTCGGCCGCAGCGGCATTTCGCATTGCACTAACCAAATTGCGCGCCGCGATTACGTCGGGGTGGTTTTCAGTCAGTCCGCGCCCGCGCAGTGCATTTAGCTGACCTTGGGCATCGGCCAGCGCGCCGCGCGTGCCGCCAACCGGGGCGGAACCGGCGATGGTCCGCGGTGTTCCTGCCATTTGTCCGTTGATCGCCGCATAGGAGCTTTGGGCTGCGGCCAGATCGGCATCGATGCCGCGTTGTTCGGCGCGCGCCGCCTCAAGCTTTTGCAGTCCGGCGCCCGCGCCCCCAGCCAGACTGGGGTTCTTGGCTTCAAAGGCTAAGCGCTTCTGCTCGGCACTTTCCAATTCCTTTTGCCGCTGCGCCAGCTGCTGGTCGAGGAAGGTGAGCGAAGTTGACATCTCGCCGCGATTTCCGGCGAGATTTTCTTCACGGAAAATATCGATCAATTTTTGTACGACAGCCTGCGCGATCTTGGCGTTGGCGGCGTCCGAATTGGAACCATCGCCATAGCTGGCGGTGATCTCGAACAGGTTTTCCTCGTCGCTTTCGACCTTGACCTTTTTGCCTAGCGAAAGGACGGCGTTCTCCATGGCCTTGGGACTGCTGATGTCTGAGCCAATCGGCGTGCCGCGGATAACCTTCTCCAAGTTAACCGCGCTGGTCAGCGTCTGGCGCACCCGATCGATGTCGTGTTTGCGATCACCGTGCCCCAGCCCCATTTGCTCGGACAAAACGTCGTCAAGCTGGATGTATATCCGCGCTTTGCTTTCGTAGCTGTTGGGCACCACAGCCACGACTAACCAACCCAGCAAACAAATACCCCAGGCCACGCCGAGCGCGAGCCAGCGGCGGTGCCAGACCGAGTAGAGCGCTGAGCGTAGTTCGTCGTAGATGTTGGTCATCGGTTGTGTTCTGCCGCCCTGCTCAGAACTGGCTTTCAGGGATGATGATCACATCACCTGGCATCAGCATGACATTGGCTTTGCTTTCCCCGCGCTTGAGCAGATCGCCCAGCCGCAGCCCGTATTCGGCCTGTTTGCCGGTTTCCTTGTCAAAGCGGATCAACTTAGCCCGGTTGCCCGCCGCATATTCGCTCAGGCCGCCCACCGCGATCATCGCATCCAGCAGCGTCATATTGGCGCGATACGGCAGCGAAGCTGGTTTGCCGGTGGCCCCGATCACGCGGACTTGCTGGCTGTAAGTGCCGGCAAATTTGTTGACGATCACCGAAACCAGCGGATCCTGAATGTACTGCGAGAGCTGGAGCGTGATGTCGTCGGCCAGCATCTTGGGAGTCTTGCCCACCGCCGGCATATCGGTGATCAGTGGTGTGGTTACGCGTCCGTCGGGCCGCACCTGGACCTTCGCGCCCAGTTCCGGATTGCGCCAGACAAAGATCGTCAACTCGTCCAACGGGCCGATTATGTAATCCTCACCCGGTCCCTCCTGCATTGCGACGAACGAGGCGGCGGGAAGCTGCGGACTGCGGGTGCCACCTGCGCAGCCACTAAGCGCTAGGCTAATCACGGCACTGCTCGCCAGCAGGCGATAGAACCGATTGATTTTCATCGAGCACATCCTTCAGCGGAGCTATGTCAGCGCCGCAGGCATGCATACCCCCAGCGCAGACCCGGCAATTCAGCCTCCGCTATCGTTAAAAAGGGTGAATATTGCGTTAGCCTTATCTGCTGATTTGGCGTCCACATTGGCCTGGTCTCAAACCGGGACGCTCCGCAGCGGCTGAGTTAAACCAACATTTCAGCCGCCGGGCCGTGGCCAAGGAACTGCGACGGACTGGCGCTGGCACCATAGGCTCCGGCGCAAAAAACTGCGACTAGATCGCCCACCTCGGCGCGCGGAAATCCGCCCTTTTCGGCCAACCGATCAAGCGGGGTGCACAGGCAGCCAACGACGCTGGCTTGCTCTTCAACGGGGGCGCCGAACTTGGTGGCTATCGCCACCGGATAATTGCGCCGAACCACTGTGCCGAAGTTGCCGCTGGCAGCCAACTGGTGATGCAGTCCGCCGTCGGTGATCAAGAAAATCTCTCCGTGGCTGACTTTGCGATCAACGATTTCAGTCAGATAGATGCCGGCCTCGCCAACCAGATAGCGTCCCAGCTCAAGGCAAAACTGAGTCTCGGCTAGCACCGGTGGCAACTGCG
>JAYTIS010000305.1:0-5606 GCA_043731725.1 Novosphingobium sp. | reverse complement strand
TGTCGATCGAACCCTGAGTTTGGTTTTCGCCCCATTGCCGCCCGACCATTGCAGTTAACCAGCGAGCTGGGCTAAGCGCGCTGACACAACGGCAGGAGGATTTGATCCCGTGGTAATATTGGCTTTGATCGACATCGTCGGTTACCTGATTTCAATTCTGATCATGCTGGTGGTGGTCCAGTTCGTGATCAGCCTCCTATTCAGTTTTAACGTGGTTGATCCGCGTAACGAGCTGGCGGGCGGGCTGTTGCGCGCGGTCAACGCGCTGCTCAATCCAGTGCTGCGTCCGATCCAACGGCTGATGCCCGATACTGGCGTGATCGATTTTTCACCGATGGTGTTGATCGTGCTGCTGACCGTGCTGCAAAAGATCCTTGGCGCGGTGGCGATCGCGAGCATGACATGACCGCAGCCGTAATCGACGGCAAAGCCTTTGCCGCCACGCTGCGCGCAAAGGTTGCCGAATTTGCCGCGAGCTTCGAACACAGCGCGGGCCGCAAGGCCGGCCTGGCAGTAGTGCTGGTGGGCGAGGATCCGGCGAGCCAGGTCTATGTTCGCAGCAAAGGCAAAGCGACGCTCGAATGCGGCATGGCGAGCTTCGAGCACAAGCTGCCCGACGACACGGCACAGGCGGCTTTGCTGGAGTTGGTCGATCAGCTCAACGCCGATCCGCTGGTCGATGGCATACTGGTTCAGCTGCCCTTGCCGGCTCATCTTGACGAACAGGCCGTGGTTGCGCGGATCAATCCGGACAAGGATGTCGACGGGCTTACTCCGATCAGCACCGGGCGGCTCGCGCTGGGCCTGCCGGGACTGGTGCCGTGTACTCCCTTGGGCAGTCTGATGCTGCTCAAGGACCGGCTCGGCAGTCTTTCCGGGCTTGATGCCGTAGTGATCGGCCGCTCGATCCTGGTCGGCAAGCCGATGGCGCAGCTCCTGCTCGCCGAAAGCTGCACCGTGACGATCGCGCACAGCCGCACGCAGGACCTGCCCGGCGTGGTCCGCCGCGCCGATATCGTGGTTGCCGCCGTGGGCCGGCCCGAAATGGTCAAAGGATCGTGGCTGAAACCTGGTGCCACCGTGATCGACGTCGGCATCAATCGCCTGCCCCCGGCTGAGGGCGCGGCCAAGGGGCGGCTGGTGGGCGATGTCGATTTCGCCCAGGCGCTGGAGGTAGCGGGCGCAGTCACCCCAGTGCCCGGCGGGGTCGGACCGATGACCATCGCGGTACTGCTGCGCAACACGCTGGCCGCCGCGCACCGCAATGCCGGAGTCATGCTGGCTCCAGGAGCATTGTAAGCGCGCGCTGTAATCCGGTGCTGGCGCGGCCCGGCACGGCGCACTATTGTGCGGTCATGAAAACACCGATTCTCGCGCTCGCTGGTCTGGCGCTGCTCTGCACCCCGGCGCTTGGCCGGGACCGCCGCGATAACCGTGATGGCAATGGCAACGCCAACCCGAGCGCGGTGATTGCCGCCGAAGTGGCCTTTGCCCAGCTGGCGCAGGCTAAAGGGCAATGGACCGCATTCCGCGCCACCGCGACTAAGGATGCGGTGATGTTTGTGCCGCAGATGGCCTATGCGCAGGCCTTCCTTAGCGGCAAGGCTGATCCGGCGGCGGCGGTCAAATGGCAGCCGCACCAGGTCTGGTCGAGCTGCGACGGAAGCTTGGCGGTGACGCGCGGCGCCTGGCAGCGCGCCGATGGCAGCACCGGCTATTTCACCACCGTGTGGCAGCGCCAGAAGGACCTCAGGTACAAATGGGTGCTCGATCAGGGCGAAGCCTTGCCGATGCCGCTCGACGAACCTGAAATGATCGCTGCCAAAGTGGCCGATTGTCCGGCCGGCTACCGCCCCGAACGCGCGGCCAAGCCCAAGGACTTCAAGGGCAGTCCGCCCGCGCTCGATCCGGCGCACCGCACCGGCAATTCGCTCGATGGCTCGCTCGGCTGGGATGTCACGGTCGCACCCGGCGGCGCGCGGCGGTTTGTGGTGACCATGACCAGCGGCGGCAAGCCGATGACCGTGCAGGATCTGCAGGTCGAGGCGCCGGCTAAGTAGTGTTGGCCAAATAGTGCTGCTCGACCTGTTCTTTTCGGCCTTTATCACGCTGTTCGTGGTGATTGATCCGCCCGGCTGCGCGCCGATCTATGCCGGTCTGGTCAAAGGCGCGAGCCACGCGCAGGCGCTGAGCATGGCGCTGCGGGCTTGCGTCATCGCCACGCTGATTCTGTTGGTGTTTGCGCTGTTCGGCGAAAATCTGCTTGGCGCGCTGCATATCGAACTCAACTCATTCCGTATCGCCGGGGGGATCATGCTGTTCGTGATCGCCCTGGATATGGTGTTCGAAAAGCGCACCCAGCGGCGTGAGGAACGCGCCGACAAGATAATGGCGGCCAACCGGCAGACCCCCGAAGTGGAGGACGTCTCGGTGTTCCCGATGGCGATGCCGATGATCGCTGGCCCAGGTTCGATCGCGACGATCATGCTGCTGACCCAACGCGCACAAGGCACTGTGGAGACGCTGGTGGTACTCGGGGCCTTGGCGGCGGTAATGCTGCTCACGCTCGGCGCACTGGCCGCGGCCGGGCCGCTGATGAAGCTGCGGCACCCGGGTCGAGGCAGTGATCACACGGTTGTTGGGCGTGCTATTGGCTGCACTCGCGGCGCAATATGTGATCGATGGGCTGAAGGCGGTCTTGGGCCACATATAGCGCGCGTGCTTCGACAGGCTCAGCATGAGCGGGGTTTGTTTGACTATTCCCCACCTCCGCTCAGCCTGAGCCTGTCGAAGGCCACGCGCAACATCGGCCTAACCCTACTGTAACGTAACCCGACCATCATCACTGTCGCGCCGCCCGAAAAACTGCATCAATTGGACCAGCAACTCGCACCGCGCCGCCAATCCGTCCGCTTCGAGCAGCGCTTGTTTGGCTGCCGCATCGAACGGCGCGATCTGGCTGACCCCGTCGATCAGCGATTCGTCGTCAAGCCGCGCGACCGCGTCCCAGTCCACGGCATAACCCTGAGCATCGGCAAACCGGCGCGCCTCGCGCTCAAAGCTGGCACGCTCGATCGGGGCCAGCGCGGGGTGGTCTTCCTCGCTCAGCAGCTCAGCCTCGATCTGCCGAAACGGGGTCGAGACATCAAGCTCACGCAGCACGCGAAAGCGCGCTTCGCCTTGAAGCACCAAGTTAAAGCGCCCGTCGTCGAGTGCTTCAAACTCGCCGATTTTGCCTAGACAGCCGACCAGGTACAGCGGTTCACTGTCCTCTGGCGCTGCTTTTTGCAGATTAGTCCGAGGCTGGATCATCCCGATCAACCGGTCTCGCGCCAGCGCATCTTTAATCAGCGCCTTATAGCGCGGCTCAAAGATGTGCAGCGGCAATTGCAGCCCGGGGAACAAGATCGTGCCCTGCAGCGGAAAGATCGAGATGCGCAATGTCTTGGGCCTAGCCGAACAGCAGCAGTGACAACCGGCGCCGCTGGGCGGCAACCCAGGCGTCTTCCAGCCCAACAGCCGCGAATATCTGCAGCAGTTTGGCCCGCGCCGCACCGTCGTTCCATTCGCGGTCTTCGCTGATCATCGCCAGCAGTGTGTCGGCTGCGGCATCGCGCTCACCGGCGGCAAAAGCGGCCTCGGCATAGGCCAGCCGCGCATCCATATTATCGGGAGTGGTCGCCGCGGCCTTGAGCGCGGCCAGCTCAGCGTCATCGGGCTTGTTGCGGGCCAGTTCCAGCGCGGTCAGCGCACGCATAACTTCGCTGTCGCTCGTCAGTTCGGGGGGCAAGGCCGCCGCCGCCGCTTGGGCCTGGTCCAGCTCGCCCAGCGCGGTCAGCGCGCGGATCAGTCCACCTTGCGCGGCGCCACTGGCGGGATCGATCTCGGCAATTTGCGCAAAGATCGAGGCGGCGCGTTCGGCTTCGCCTTGCCCCAGCACTTCTTCGCCCATCGCTAATAATGGGGTGATATCTTCAGTCGGGGCGGCTGTGGCTGGCATCGGCAATTTGGCCAGGAGCTCGTTGAGCTGCGCCTTGAGCTGGCTTTCGCTGCGCGCCTGCGTCAGGTCGGCGACCGGCTGGCCCTGATAGATCGCATAGACCGTGGGAATTGTCCGCACCTGGAACTGTTGCGCGATGAACGGCTCTTCGTCGACATTGACCTTGGCCAGCAGCACGCCCTTGTCCGCGTACTCAGCCGTGACCTTTTCGAGCAGCGGGGTGAGCGCTTTGCACGGGCCGCACCATTCGGCCCAGAAATCGAGCACCACCAGGGCGGTCATTGACGGTTCGACGACACTGGTGCGGAACCGGTCAACGGCCTTCTGTTCATCGAGATTGAGGCCGAGGCTTGCCACACAGTGCTCCGTATCGGGGGTTGTCCTGTGTGCAATTTGGGCCTTTGTCGCCATTTGCCAAGGGATAAAGCGCGAATGGTGCACGCTGGCACCTTTCCTTTGGCCAGCCCGTTTTTCTGCTTGGCAAGTGCTAGGCCCAATGCTAACCGCCCGCCTCTCCCCGGCCTGCCGCAGTTTTTGCAGCAGGCACCGGACGCTCAGAGCGGGCGTAGCTCAGAGGTAGAGCACAACCTTGCCAAGGTTGGGGTCGAGGGTTCGAATCCCTTCGCCCGCTCCAAATTTCGACAACTTTGAATCTTCGCCTGGGTCGCAATTGCGCGGTGCGCTTGACCCGGTTGGTGGCTTGCGTCCACGTGTCTGCCATGGCCGGGTTCCTCTTTGCTTTGCTTGCGACTGTGATTGCCGGCGTGGGCGCGCGCGATCAGATGTTGGTGGCGGAGTTGGCGCATCGACATGGGGGTAAGCAGGGGCGCAGGCCGGCTGTGCTGTTGACGGCGCTGGCGGCAGCCTTGGCATCGGCGGCGGTAGCGGGCTGGGCAGGGGCCGCGCTGGCACCGCTGTTGGCCCCGCATGCGCGGGGGCTGTTGGTAGCGATGGCGCTTGCCTTGGCCGCGCTTGAACTGCTGTTTATCCGGCCCCGACGCAGACTAGAGGAGCCGACCGCATCGCTCGGCGCTTTTGCCATCGTAATCCTCGCGCAACAAGTGACCGACGCGGCGCGGCTGTTGGTTTTTGCAATCGCAGCGAACAGCGCGCTGCCCCGGACGGCGATAGCTGGCGGCATGCTGGGCTGCGCAGGAACAGTCGCAGCCGGCTGGCTCGCCGGGCCTGAGCTAGTGCGCTTGCCGCTGGTTGCCGTGCGCCGCAGGCTTGGGCTGGTGTTGGCAACGGTGGCTGTGTGGCTGGCATTGTCGTCAATTAGGTAATCGATAAAATCGATGATTGTGGCCGTTTATATTAGTTTGCGCGATGTTCAGGTGAGGCCTAGCGCGGTGGCATTCGCACTCCTGCTCGGACTGAAATGACTATGACTGACAATGCCCACACCGCATTGACCGATAGCCTTAATCGGCTGTTGGCTGACTATTTCGGGCTCTATCTCAAGACCAAGAGCTTTCACTGGCACGTCACCGGCCCGCGCTTTCACGATCTGCACTTGTTGTTCGATACACAGGCCGCCGAATTGTTCGCGCTGACCGATGTGATCGCTGAGCGGGTGCGCAAAAATGGCGGCATGACGCTGACGTCG
>JAYTIS010000304.1:0-2806 GCA_043731725.1 Novosphingobium sp. | reverse complement strand
AAAAGGAACGATATTATGACAATCGGCTATCTCGAACATGCCAACATTACGGTCAGCAACCCAGAACGCTCGTCGCTGCTACTCCAAGATCTGTGCGGCTGGCACGAACGTTGGCGCGGGCCCTCGTTGCTCGGCGGATGGACAATCCACGTCGGCAGCGAGCGCGATTATGTCGCGCTCTACACCCGTGACGGCGCCATCGGACCCTTCGCCAAAGGCACGCCGCTCAACCATGTCGGCCTGGTGGTCTCCGATCTCGCGGCGGCTGAGCGCACGGTCACGGCGGCCGGACTTGAGCCATTTTCCCACGGCGATTACGAACCGGGCCGGCGGTTCTATTTCTTTGACTGGGACCACATCGAATTCGAACTGGTCAGCTATGATTGAGCGGCCCGGCGTCACAACAGCCCCGGCTGCAGCGGCAGCGGCGCATCATCCACCCAGCGCCCATTGGTGTGATCGGCGGTGAGCTCGCCCGGCCAAGTCTGGCACAGGCCCATCGCATCCTCAAACCCGCCCTCGGTCCAGCGCGGCCAATCATCGCGGCGCAGGATCACCGGCATGCGGTCGTGAACATTGGCCATACCAGGCGAGCTCTCAGTCATGACCATCGTGTAACAGACGCCCCATTCAGCAGTGCGCCGCCACAGCCCGGCTACTGCGAACAGATCCTCATCGGGCAATCCATACCATGATCGGGTCATCCGGCCGGCGGCCCCGCACGGTTCGGCCCACTGGCTGACCGGGACCAGACAGCGCCGCCGCGCAAAACTATCGCGCCAGAACGCGGTATCAAGCTTGTCCGCGCGGGCATTGGTCACCGGCTTGGGTTTAAGCGGCTGGCCTTGCTTGCCTTTGAGCACCAGCGGAAACCCCCAAGTCATTACGCCTGCATGCCCCTCCGCCACGACAAGGCCCGGATATCCGGGATAGACCTCGGAACCGTAATTGGCCGTCAGATCGGCCTCCACCGCGAACAGCCGCGCCACCTCCTGCGTGCCCTTAGTCATGCGATAGAGGTTGCACATCGCGCTATTTCAGCCGCGCGCAGCCGCGCATAGCGCGATCGCCGATGCTCAGTGCGGCGGTGTAGGCATAGGTTTGATCGGACATGCCATCGCTGCATTTGCCCGGCGTGATGGTCAACATGACCTTTGCTCCCGTCATCGTACCGGCATAGCGATAAGCACTGCCGAGGCTGGTGGCCGTGGCCGCAAAGGTGATCCCGTCGGGCTGTTCGGGCGAGGAATAGCGGAGCTTGCCGGGCAAGACCTCGACCGACCAGAACGGCTCGGTGCCGAGCGCCTGAAAGTGTTTTTGCAACACCGGCGTCGGCGAAGCACTCGGCCTTGGCGCAGCATGCGGCGTGGGTTCCGCGATCGGCGGCGGCGTGGGGGTAGATGAACCCGCGGCCACGATAGCGCTTGGCCCAGCCTTGCTCGGACCGGGCTTCGGCGAGTCACTGGCTTGCTGGCACCCCGCCAACGCCAGCAGCGCGACCAATCCTGCCTTACGCATTGCCGACCACCCAGCAGGCCAGCGCGACCAGCAGACCGAGCGTGCGGTTGGATCGGAACCGGGCCAAAGCATTGTCAGCATCGCTGTCCTCCAATGTCACCACTTGCCAGCCCAGGTGCAGCGCTGCTGGGGCGAGCGTCAGCAGCGCCAGCCAATCAGGCCGCAGCTGCCAGAAAGCGAGCGCCCACAAGGCCACAGCCGCGCCGTAAAACCCCGCAACGCCTGCTTTGACATGCCGCCCCAGTGTCAGCGCCGACGATCCGATTCCCACCGCGGCATCATCCTCGCGGTCCTGCAGTGCATAGATCGTGTCGTATCCGATGCACCAGCACACCGCCCCGGCATAGAGCGCGGCGAGCACCTCCAGCCGGTCACCGCGCAGCGCAAACCAGCCGACCGGCGCGCCCCAAGTGAACACCAGGCCCAGCCAAAGTTGCGGAAAGCCAGTGATCCGTTTCATAAACGGATAGGCCGCGACCAGCGCCAGGCTGCCGAGAGCGACCAGTTGCGCGATTGGGCGAAGTTGCCACAGCACTACCAGCCCAACGCCGCATAACAGTCCCAGCCAGATCCACGCGGCGCGCGCGCTCACCCGGCCACTGGCGACTGGGCGCAGCGCGGTGCGCGCAACTTGCCGGTCGAGCTCGGCATCGACGATGTCGTTATAAACACACCCTGCCCCGCGCATCGCCACGCTACCCAGCAGGAGCCAACCAAGCAGCGCCCACCGCCCCGCGCCGCCCGCCAACAACACGCCCCAGCCACACGGCCAAAACAGCAGCCACCAGCCAATCGGCCGATCAAACCGGGCCAGCTGCGCATAATCGCGCAACGGCTGCGGCAAGGCCGCAACCAAGCCGGGATGCTGGGTGTCGGGGACGACCGAATCAATCATTTGGCGGGTTTGGCTTGTTCAGCAAAATGGTTTGGAAGGTGAATAACTTCACACATTTCACAGGGTAGAAAAAAGTGGAGTTGAGAAAGTACTTGAAGTCGGAGGGGAGTGTTGGGCTCAAGCGGTTGGGGCGCTGTGTCATAGGCGCGGTTTTGGCATATTGGGCGGGGGTAGGACAGGGGGCAAAAAACAGGCGACACGGCGCTCCCGTCCTAATGTTTCTTACTGTTGGTCGCCTTTTAGAAGGGCGGACATTGGCCGATGCTGAAGTTGGCTGTTTGCGTGCGGATAGCAGCTCGCGACCCAAAGCGGTCGTTCCCGTCACTGGTGCGATGGCGTCTACCTGGTCATGTACAAACGCCTCAGTTCATTGCGAGATCGGCAACACAGTTA
>JAYTIS010000303.1:0-4918 GCA_043731725.1 Novosphingobium sp. | reverse complement strand
GCATCGCGCAGTGCCGCAGTAATTTCTGCCAATACTCCAGGCCGATCGGCGACCATGAAGCGCAGGTAGGTGCGGCTCAGTCGGTGACCGGTCTCCGCGGGGGCCAAGGCCTCCAGTTCACTCACCGGGACGGAGAACGCCGCGCCCAGTTCGCCCCGGGCAATATCGATCAGGTCAGCCACGACTGCGCTGGCGGTTGGCCCATCGCCCGCGCCCGCGCCCTGGAACAGTAACCGACCTGAGAAATTGCCCTCGGCCACCACGGCATTGGTTGCACCGTCGACATGCGCCAGCGGGTGATCGCAGTGGACCAGATGCGGTTGAACCCGCTGGAACAATCCGTCTTCGCCCGCCTCGGCCATCCCGATTAGGCGGATTACATATCCCAGCGCGGCGGCCTGCGCGATATCGGCAGCGCGCACCCGGGTGATCCCGGTTGCAGCAACCGCGCCAAAATCAACCTTTGTGCCAAACGCGATCGCGGCCAGAATGGAAAGCTTGTGCGCGGCGTCGATCCCCTCGATGTCAAAGCTAGGATCGCTTTCAGCAAAACCTAGCGCCTGCGTCTCGGCCAACACTTCGGCGAAATCGCGGCCGGTGTCTTCCATCGTCGAGAGGATATAATTGCAGGTGCCGTTGAGGATGCCGTAAACCCGCTCGATCTGGTTGGCGGCGGTTCCTTCTCGCAGCGCTTTGATCACCGGAATCCCGCCCGCCACTGCCGCTTCGAATTTTAGCGCGACGTGCTTGTCTTCGGCCTTGGCCGCGAGCTCGAGCCCGTGATGCGCGATCATCGCCTTGTTGGCCGTGACCAGTCCCTTGCCAGCCGCGATCGTGGTGCGCGCCAACGCCAGTGCCGGTCCGTCCGAACCGCCGACCATTTCGACCACCACATCGACATCGTCGCGCTCGCCCAGGATCACCATGTCGTCTTCCCAAGCATAGGATGAGAGATCGACCCCGCGCGGCTTGGTGCGATCACGCGCGCTGACCACTGTGACCTGCAGCGGCCGACCAGCGCGGCGGGCAATCAAACCGGCATTGGCTTCGATCAGCCGGATCACACCGACCCCGACCGTGCCCAATCCGGCAAGTGCAATCTTCAGCGGCTCGGCCATGGTGCTCCCCTTTACGCCCGCGGCCCTTAAGCAGGGTGAGCGGCGGCGGCAAGCGTCAGGGCCAATCGGGGTCGATCGGGCTGGGGGCGCCTAACGCCGAGAGCGTGCGCAAACCCCGAGTTGATCGCGAACGTAGGCATAGTCCTGTGCCGCTGCGGCACGATCGGCCAGGTCATCCGAGACATTGGCTGCGGCGGGCAGCTCCGGCGGCAGGAAGCAAGCGAGCCGGTACCAGCCGAGGGTGTCGCGGACCGGTGTTTGATCGCTCGCGACCAGTTCGGAATAGGACACCCCCCAATGCGGCGCCGCGCCGGGCTGGCGGCTGACGGTGATCGCGGCTGGTTCTCCGCTGGCGGACAGCAAGAAGATCTGCGTCTCACCGGCGCCCGCCAGATCGCCGGTCACGTGGACCGCCTCGCGCACTCCGGATATCCGCGGCGCCGCGCCGGACGCCAAGAGTTCGCGCAATACTCCCTTAATCCGGGCACCGAGCGCTATATCCCACAGCAGTTGGGCATCGGGGGCCACCAGTTGCAATTCGCCCGGGCGGCCCGGGAACGACCGGGCAAACAGCACCACGCTCTTTTTCTTGAAGGTTGGCGGTTTGCCTTTGGTATCGAGCGGCAAATCAACCAAATACCGCAGCGCTTCACCGAGCGGGGCGCTGCCCGCGATCAACGCCTCAGTCTTGGCCTCGACATAGAACCTGCCCCAACCGGGGCGCAATCCGCGCGCCCGCGCCGGTTCGACCGCTGCGATCTTGCGCGGCTGGGCCCTGATCACCACCGGAGCGCCATCGGCCAAGTCAGCCAGATCGGCGTATGTGGCAGCTGGCGGCGAGGCGGCGGCAACTGGACGCGAATCGCCGGGCGTCGCGGTTGTCGCCAGCGCGGCGGCCAACACCAACAAAATGCCGGGCGCGCGCAGGGAAGGCTTGTTCATTTTATCACCTGTCATTTGTGTAAACCTCTCTGAAACTTGGTTGAAAGCGCAGGAATCAGCGAGTTTTTCCAATGCTTTTGACGCTAGCACAAGTGAATCGAGGGTTAACCGATAAAGCGTTGCGCCTTGGCGTTCTCGGGGTTAAGACTGACGCAAAACCGGGCCAAACAAAAGAAAAGGCTCGCAATCTGGCATTTGCGGACGTCGGGCGTACGCAAGGTTTCCCAGATTGACCCTCAGGGTGGAAAAGAAGAATTCGGGCGTCTGCAATCCTTTCGGACTGCTGGCGCCGGGTCCGGGTTTCGGCCCGGTGGGACTGTAATGGAGTGATGCGTCTGAATGGCTTACGCTGACCAAGAACTGAGCGGCAACAGGATTGCTGCCTTTGTCGTCGTTGCCTTGCTGCACCTAGCTTTAGGCTATGCGCTGGTTACCGGTTTGGCCTACGAAGGCTTCAAACAGGTGATGAAAAAGGTAACGACCGTCGATATCAAGAAGGACGAACCCAAGAAGGAGGAGAAGCCGCCCCCGCCTAAGAAGGATGTGGCTCCACCCCCGATCGTGGTTCCGCCGCCGCTGGTCAACGTCAACATGCGCCCTCCGCCGCTGGAAACGACGCCGCTGCCGATGCCTGCGCCGCCGCCACTGCAGCTTCCGGCTCCGGCGCCTGCACCGGCTCCGCCGCCGCCGCGGATCCAGCCCAAGCATGCCGTGCCCAAGGGCAGCCCGGCCAACTGGGCGACCACCAACGATTACCCAACCCGCGCCTTGCGTGAGGAACGGGCAGGCACCACGGGCTTCCGCGTTTCGGTTGGTCCCGATGGCCGGGTTACGAGTTGCAGCGTCACCAGTTCGAGCGGTAGCCCGGACCTTGATGAAGCGACCTGTTCGAATGTCACTCGGCGCGCTCGGTTCACCCCGGCCACCGACGGTGACGGCAACCCGACTACCGACAGCTATTCGAACCGCATTCGCTGGGTGATTCCGACCGACTAATCGATTTAACGGGCCGCTTTCCAAGTGGGTTGCGGCTCAAGACACTGTTCCACATTTTCTGCTTGAGAGGACTATCGCATGGTTTTTGAACTTCTCGCCGCTGCTGCAAAAGCGGCTCCGCAAAACAAGTTCGGTTTCAAAGAAGCGCTGATGCCGAACGGAAATCCAAACTGGATTTCGATCACCACGGTGGTGATTTTGGCGATTATGTCGTTTGGCACGTTCTTCATCTTGATCACCAAGTGGATCGAGCAGAACAAGATTGCTAAACAGTACCGTGACCTGCGCACCTCGTTCTGGCGCGCTCCGTCGCTGCGTGAAGGGGCTGCAAAGCTCGACAAAAACAGCGCTTGGCGCCAGATCGTCGATGACGGTCTCGCCGCCGAAGATCAGCATAGCAAGATGGTCAACGAAACTGACGCGCATGACTGGCTGCACGGCTCACTCGCGCGTTCAGAAGATTCGATCAACGCGCGCCTGGCATCGGGCCTGCCGTTCCTCGCGACTGTGGGTGCGACTTCGCCGTTCGTCGGCCTGTTTGGTACCGTGGTGGGTATCTACGGCGCGCTGATCGCGATCGGCATTGCCGGTTCGGCCTCGATTGACAAGGTCGCGGGCCCGGTTGGTGAAGCACTGATCATGACCGCGCTGGGTCTTCTGGTCGCCGTTCCGGCCGTGCTCGCCTACAACTACTTGCAGGCTCGCAACAAGCGCATCGCCGAGAACCTCCAGGGTTTCTCGACCGACGTTTTGGCCAACATCAACTCCAAGGGTGTAGTTAAGCCCGCGATGGCTGGAGCTGCGGCCGCCGGTTCGGTTCCGCCTAAGCCCGCCATGGCTCCGGTGACCAACCCCAACAACCCCCCCAGGCCGTAAGTCGCCATGCCAGGTATCGCCGGGCGGTCCACATGGCCGCCCGGTGGGATAGTTCCAACCGGAGGATTTAGCCGCAATAGTCGGCACTCCGGGGCACATGCTAAGGATAGGATTTAACCCATGGCAATGTCAGTAAGCGGCGGCTCAAAAGTTAAGCCGATGTCGGATATTAATACCACGCCGCTGGTGGACGTGATGCTGGTGCTTCTGATCATCTTCCTGATCGCGGTTCCGATCGCTATCCAGACGATCCAGAAATTGCATATCCCAGTCTTCCCCTCGCAGGAATCGAAGGACAAGGTTGAAAATCTATTGCTCACTGTGAGCACCACGGACAGTGGCGGCCGTTCGGCCGGTGAACCTGGCTTTGAAGGCGCGCAGACCGGCGGTGAATGCCGCGTCTACTTCAACAACATCACGCCGGTCGATTCGACCGAACTGCTCGACTTGGCATCAGGCCGCCTCAAGAAGATCATTGATCGGGCTGGCGGTATTGAAGCGATCAAGAATAACCCTGAACAAATTCCCGAAGTCCACATTCGCGGTGACCAGAACGCTCCATGGCGTTGTGTCGCGGGTGTTGTGGCAAATGTTCAGTACGCCGGCTATCCGACCGTCGGTTTCATCTCAACGCCAGTCGATCCCAACGGCTGATCGCCGACCGGCCAACTTTTTCAGGAGTAACCCAAAATGTCCATGTCAGGTGGTAGCGACGATGGCGAACCGATGATGGAAATGAACACGACGCCGCTTATCGACGTCATGCTCGTTCTGCTCATCATGTTCATCATCACCATCCCGGTGGCAACCCACGCGATTAATATTGATCTGCCGGCGCCCACCCCGCCGCCGCTGATTCCGCCACCCAAGCACGACAAGAACAAGGTCTCGGTCACGCCGACCAACCAGATCACTTGGAACAATCAGCCGCTCGACCAAGGTCAGTTGCTTTATCAGTTGCAAGCTACGCTTAAGATCAAACCTGA
>JAYTIS010000302.1:0-2368 GCA_043731725.1 Novosphingobium sp. | reverse complement strand
TGGCGGGGTCGGCGCGCCGGCGGGCTTGACGGTCCGCAAATGGGCGATCAGCGCGTCCATGTCGGCATCGCTCAGCCGCTGGAAAACTTCTGACGGCATCACCCACAGGTCGCTTCGGGTCGGATGGACGCCGTCGCGCAGCAAATGCCTTAGCTGGGCGTCGCTCATCGTCGGCACGACGCGGGTTAGGTTCGACGCATAGAGCTTGCCCATGGCCGGCTGGTCGTCGTTGAACAGGCCGCCTTGAAGGCTGGCGGTATGGCAGCCGCGACAGCCAAGGATATGGGTCAGTCGCTCGCCATGCGCACGCACCGCAGCCGCGTCCCCTGTCGCGCCGTCGAAGGTCAGCGCGGCGGGCCGCATTGGCGCGGCGACCTCGCGGCTATTGGAATGACACGACGACAGGCTGGCCACCGCCAGCAGGATCGTTACGACGCGCATTGCCCGTCTCCCCCTTGCCCGGCGCTCGGCATAGCGCGTTCGTGGCCCGGTGGCGAGTGCGCGGGTGGAGACGCCGCGCCGATTGTGTTATTCTCCCGGCGGCATCCTCGGGGAGATCTCTGTCATGACTCATTGGGAATTCAAGGGGCGCGAGCTGGTCAATTGTTCGTGCGACTATGGCTGCGCGTGTCAGTTCAACGGCCTGCCCGACAAGGGCCATTGCTATGCGGTGGCGGGCATCCAGATCGACGAGGGGCACCACGGCGAGACACGGCTAGATGGCCTGCGCGTCGGCGCGATCTTCAAGTGGCCGGGGGCGGTCCATGAAGGTCATGGCGAGGCGCTCGCGTTCGTCGACGAGCGCGCCGACGATGCCCAGCGCGAGGCCCTGCTAAAGATCATGACCGGGCAGGACACCGACCCGATGGCGACGATGTTTTCGGTCTACGCCTCGACCATCGAGACGATGCACGCGCCGGTATTTGCGGGAATCGATTTCGAGGTCGATGTCGACGCGCGGCGCGGGCGGATGGTGATCGCGGGCGAGGTCGAGATGAACGGCGAGCCGATTCGCAATAAGGTCACCGGCGCCGAAACTCGCGGCCAGATCTGCCTGCCCGACGGCTTTGAATATGAAGTCGCCGAAATCGGCAACGCATCGAGCCGTGCGACCGGGGTGATGCCGTTGGTTCTAACCGACACTTATGGCCAGTTCGCGAACATCCACCTCGACAGCCATGGCGTCGTCCGCGGCTAAGCCCGAACTGACGGCCGGCGAACGGATCGCGGCGCGCAGCCGGGCGGTAACGCTTTTTGCGCTCGGTCTGCTTGCCGCGCTGGCATGGGCATATCTGTTGTCGGACGCGGCGATGGAATCGTCCACCTTCCCCGCCGCCATCGCCATGTGGTTCGTGATGATGGTGGCGATGATGATCCCCGCCGCCGCGCCGACGGTCCTGCTCTACGCGCGGGTCCATCGCCATTCCGCGGATAGCGCGCCGCCGACCTCGGCGTTCCTGGTCGGCTATTTCGCGTGCTGGCTTGGATTTTCCATCGTTGCCGCATTGCTCCAGGCGGCGCTTCAGCACGGCGGCCAAATGGTGCCGATGCTGGGGATATTGCGCAGCACCGCCGCCGGCGCGGCCGTGCTGATCGCCGCCGGGCTTTACCAGTGGACCGCGGCCAAGGATGCCTGCCTTGCCGAATGCCGCTCGCCGGGCGCCTTCCTCGCGCGCCATTTCCGCCCCGGCGCGGCCGGTGCGCTCCGGCTCGGGCTGATCCACGGCGCTTATTGCGTCGGCTGCTGCTGGCTGCTGATGGCGCTGCTGTTTGCCGCCGGGGTCATGAACCTGGCGCTGGTCGCGGCGCTGACCCTGTTGGTGGCGGCGGAAAAATTGCTCCCCTACGGCCGTATGCTGGCGCGTTTCGGCGGCGCGTTGCTCATCGTCGCGGGCGTGGCGCTGCTGCTGCGCTAGGCCCCGATGATCTCGCGGCCGATCAGCATGCGGCGGATTTCGTTGGTGCCAGCGCCGATGTCCAACAGCTTCGCATCGCGCATGAAGCGTTCGACTGGCCAATCCTTGGTGTAGCCCGCGCCGCCGAGCGCCTGGACCGCTTCGCCCGCAACCTTGAACGCGCTTTCGCTCGCCAGCAGGATTGCTCCCGCGGCGTCGAACCGGGTGGTCTTGCCGGCGTCGCAGTTGCGCGCCACCGCATAAACGTAAGCGCGCGCCGAATTGAGCGCGACGTACATGTCGGCGATCTTGGCCTGGATCAGCTGGAAGCTGCCAATTGCCTGCCCGAATTGCTTGCGCTCGCGGACGTAGGGGACGACCACGTCGAGGCACGCCTGCATGATCCCGAGCTGGATCCCGGCGAGCACGGTGCGCTCATAATCGAGCCCGCTCATCAGCACCCCGACCCCGCC
>JAYTIS010000301.1:0-3122 GCA_043731725.1 Novosphingobium sp. | reverse complement strand
AAGTTCGGCGATCACATCGAACTACTGCTGTCTGACAGCGGCGGGACGAAATTAGCAGCGGGTGCGTGGGAGCATTATGTCGGCAAGGAATACACGCTGGCGGTGAAGCGTGCCGGGGGCAAGGAGACCTCCAGTGTGGCCGTAAGCACTGAATTTCCGGGCGAGTTAACGGTGCGCGATGCCTGGGACCGCGTAGTCTATTTCGGGCAGGGGACGCTTAACTGCGGCGCCTGATCAGGCCGATCGACTTCATCGTCGCGACCAGAACATCTTCCTGATTGAACACTTTTACCTGCGAGTGGAAGCTCCCCATTTCGGGGCGCGAGCGGCTTGGGGTCTTGTCGATCAGCGTGGTTTCGACCCGCAGCGTATCGCCAGGGTAGACCGGGCGCAGCCAGCGCAATTCGTCCAGTCCAGGCGAGCCGAGCCCGGCTTGTTTACGCTCGGTAATGTTGTCGACCATCATCCGCATGACCATTGCGCAGGTATGCCAGCCGCTCGCCGAGATGCGACCGAAGTGAGTCTGTGCGGCAGCCTCGTCGGACAAGTGGAACGGCTGCGGATCGTATTTGCGGGCGAAGTCGATCACCTCTTCGCGGGTCACCTGATAGCCACCGAACGAGGCAGTGGAGCCCGGTTCGAGATCTTCGAAATACATCAAGTCGTCGCTCATCTCAGTGCCCCAGGCTTACCCGCATGAACAGCGTATAGCCGATGGGATTCGTTCCATAATAGGGATCGAGCGCGGCCGGCTTGGCATAGGCACTGAGCGAGCCGCCGAGTGCGAGGTCGAACGGACCGACTGGCAGGTGACGGGCATATCCGGCCTGGAACTTGGTCACCCGGAAGGCTTGGTCGTGCAGCGGGCTGAGCGGATCGGGGAACAGCTCGTCATTGGCGACGTTTTCGACCCGGCCGAACAGGCTGTTGTGCTGATCGAGGTTCCAGTTCGCCTCACCCAGCCACGCGGTCAAGGTATCGCCGGGAACGCGCTTCTTGGCGGAGAAGGCGGCCATCGCGGAGAACCCGCCGTGGCCATAATGCGCCGACGTGGTAAAGCGGTGTTCGTCCTCGCCCGGATGGTTGGCTTCGGGCTGCTTAAGCTGACCATAGCTCGCCTGGATCGACCAGTTTGGAGTCGGGTTCAGCGTTGCGCGGACCGACCATGAATCCAGCTTGGGCGTCTCGATATTCCAGCGCCGCTCGTCGGGCTCCTGCCCGCGGAAGGCACTGGCCTCGATCTGGAACTTGGGTGCCGAGTAACCCAGCGTCACCACGCCATAGGTGATGTGGGTCGAATCGAACCAGTGGTGGGTGATCGGGGCTTCCGGATTATTGGCCGCCGAACCGCGGTGCATGAACGCACTTGGCCCCAGCGCCGGTTCGCCGACCGGGCCGCCGTATAGATAAACGCTGCCGCTACCCGCATTCACATCGACCCGCGCGGCCAGTTCCATGAACAGATCGTGCGGATGCTGCCGGTCGACCAACGGCACCCCGCGCGAGGTCTCGCCAGTGGCGAACAGGTTGGGATAGCCGCTACTGTCCATCGCCGGTTCTAGGCTGAACATCGACTTTAGCTGGATGCGGCCCCAACCGGTGTCCTTCTCGCCCGTCAACATCGCCATCGAAGTGACGTAAACTTTGCTGTCCCCGCGCGGGCCTGAAACGTCAGTGTACTGCAGCGAGGCATTGCCGTGGAGCATAAGCATCCAATCGCCAGCCATGATGTGCTTGCCGTGCATGGTCTCAGTGCCGGGGAGGCGTGACGTGCCGGAGCCTTCGCCAAAAGCCTGGGAATTGGCGTGTCCCATGTCCATTCCGGGCATGTCCGTCCCGGCCACGTCGTGATCGGACTGGTCCATGCCTGCCATTGGAGCAGGAGCGGGGGCAGCGGCAGGTGATCCATTCTGCGCGGGCGTCGGCATGGCCATTCCCGGCATATCCATCGTGCCGTGAGCCATGTGCTGCATTGGCATATCCGCTGCAGGTGCCGCAGTCGGAGCAGGCACTGGCATTGGCATCGCTGCCGGCTGCGCCACAACTGGCGGCGTTGCGGCCAAATGCGCCGCATGCTGCGTTTTGCGGACAGTCTTCCGGACCTTCTTCTTCACGGCCTTCTTGACTGCCTTGGGCTTTGTTTTCGGCGCGGCCTTGGGGGCGGGCATGGTCATGCCCGGCATGTTCATCCCGGAATGGTCCTGCGCGATCGCAGGCGCTGCAGCCAACAAGGAAATGGCGCAAACACTGGCAAGCAAACGAACGTTCAACACACAAACTCCATAATTACATCGGGCGCAGCAGCATCCACCCGGCCATCGCCACCATGGCCAGGTTTTCAGTCAGGGAGACAAATCCGAGCGGTACGCGGCTTGACCCGCCCACGCAGGCGCACTTTAGATCGCGGCGCTGGATATAGACCGCATAGATCACCGATACCGCCCCGATCGTGCCGATGAAGGCGGCAAACGGGATCGAGAGCCAATCGAGCGCGCGCGCCGCCATCAGGGCACCTGCGGCCCATTCAAGGAAGGGATAGACATATCCGTATGGGACCCAGCGCCGGGCCAGCAGATCATAGCCGAGGAACATGGTCGCAAACTTGTCGAGGTCCTGCAGCTTGAGCATCGCCAGGATCATCATGCTGAACGCGACGAACCATTCTCCTGCCCGCACGGTAAAAGGATTGCCAGAAACCGCATAGCTGGCAGCGAGGGCGAGCGCGGCGGCCGTTGCGAAGACCACCAGCACCGGGACGTAACTTACTGCATCGGGATCCGGTAATTTGAGCCCGAAGTACCGGTGCAAATCGTCGTAACCGCCGATCCGCTGGCCATCGATGAACGTCTGCGGCGTGGTCTTGACGCCGTGTTCGGCCTTGAACGCATCGGTTTCCTCACGCGTGGTCAACCAGTGATCATCAACCGCAAAGCCTTTGCGGCGCAGCAAGTGCACCGCTTTGAGCCCATAGGGGCAGACGTGCTTGTCCATGACCATCCGGTAGATCGTGGCAACGGGCTTTTGGGCTTGGTCGGTCATCTCGAATCGGCTTATAGCTTCCGTACTGCGGTACGGAGTCAAGTGAATGGCGTTGACGATCTCTGAGCTGGCGCGTGGCGGCG
>JAYTIS010000300.1:0-2912 GCA_043731725.1 Novosphingobium sp. | reverse complement strand
ATGGCGTTTTCGAATTCGAACGCACCGCGAGTCGCCTGGTCGAAATGCAAAGCGCCGACTATCTCGCCGCCGGGCACGGCGAAGCGTGAGTTGCATGCGATGATCGGTCTTGTAACAATATAACATCAGTCATAGAGAACCGCTGCAACCTGGTTTCATCGAAAGACTGATTGAATGCGCTATTTGCTGCTTTGTACAACGTTGCTTGCCAGCCCGGCCTTGGCGCAGGCACTTACCCCCCCGAATGCGCAAGCCACGCAACCGACGGCTGAGGACTCTGGCGATCAGAACGAGGCGATCGTCGTCACCGCCCAGCGGCTCAACGCTGCTCGCGAATCGATCGATCCGGCGATTGGCGCGACCACGGCGCGGTTCGCGCGCACCGATCTGGAAGTTCAGCCGGGCGGGATCGATAGCTCGCTCAAGAACGTGCTGCTCCAGGCTCCGGGTGTCTCGCAAGACAGCGACGGTGACGGCGAAGTTCATATCCGTAACGAGCACGGCAATGTCCAATACCGCCTCAACGGCGTGACTGTCCCGCAAGGATTCTCCGGCTTCGGCGCGCTGGTCGATCCGCGCGTGGCTGAATCGATTGAAGTGATCACGGGAACTCTGCCGGCCCAGTATGGGTTTCGCACCGCCGGCGTGGTCAATATGAAGACTCGCGCGCAAGGCTTCGATTTTGACGGGGACGTCGGGATTTATGGCGGTAGTAACGGGACGATTGTGCCCAGCTTTACGTTGCGCGATGCGACCGGGAAGTTGAGCTACTTTCTCTCAGGCAGTTACCAGCGAAACGATCTGGGCATTGCCAATCCGACCCCGGACCGCACGGCGATCCATGATCGGTCGGAACAGTGGCGCGGGTTCGGATTTGCCTCATACATCCTCAGCCCCGACGACCGCCTGACCGTCTTCGGGGGCTCTGCCATCGGCAAGTTTCAACAGCCCAACCAGCGTGGAGTGATGCCGGTCTACACCCTTAATGGGCGCACCACATTCGATTCGGCGCTGCTTGACCAGAACCAGCGTCAGGATGCATGGTTTGCGGTACTGGCGTATCAGCACGCGGGAGAACGCGTCGATTTCCAGGTGGCGCCATTTGTGCGGCACGCGAAGGCCGTGTTCACTCCCGATCCGCAGGGCGGCAATCTGCTGTTCAACGGGGTTGATACGGCGCTCACGCAAACCAGTCTGGCGTTTGGCGTGCAGGCCGATGGATCATTCAAGGCGAGCGACAGTCACACCGTGCGTGCCGGGCTGTTCTTCCAGCAGGATAACAGCCGCAGCAACAGCCTCAACCGGGTTTTCGCGGTTGACGGCCTTGGCAATCAGACCAGCGACGTACCGATTGGCATCGCGGTCGCCGAGCGCTTGGTCGGACGCAATTATTCGGCCTATTTGCAAGACGAATGGCTGCTGAGCGACACGCTGACGTTTAATTACGGGGTGCGGTTCGATCAATCTGAAGGTCTTGTCAGTGAACATCAATTCAGTCCGCGCGCCGGGCTGGTGTGGAAGCCTGACACCGCGACTACGCTGCACGTTGGCTATGCGCGCTACTTCACCCCTCCCCCGTTGATCCTCATCGGCAAAGGCACCGTTACAGCCTTTGACGGTACCACCGGCGCAGCAGCGGACCCGACCGCCGACCCCATCCGTTCGCAGCGCGAGCACATGTTCGATGTGGGCGCCCAACACCTGTTCGGCAGACACCTGACGCTCGGGATCGATGCCTATTATAAGCTCGCCACGAACTTGCTCGACGACACTACGCTGGGCGGTACGCTAATCTTGGCGCCGTTCAACTATGCCAAGGCGCGCAATTGGGGCGTTGAGGCTAGCGCCAGTTTTGCGCAAGGTCCGGTTCACGCCTACCTCAATCTGGCGCGTGGGCAGCAACAAGCAAAAACGATTATTTCCAATCAGTTTTTGTTTGATCCTGCGGATGTGGATTACATCAAGGACCATTACATTTTCACCGACCATTCGCAGAAATGGACCGCATCGGGTGGCGCGTCGCTTAACTTGGCTGACCACCTCGGGCATTTCCAACCGAGCCTCGACTTTATCTATGGCAGCGGACTGCGCGCGGCTGACCCGGCAGGAATCGTCCCCAACGGCGGCACTCAGCAACCTTATGTCCAAGTTAACCTGGGCCTGGCGCAGGTAATCGGCAGTGAGGAGCACGGCCTGACCGTGCGGTTCGACGTGATCAACCTGTTCGATAAGAGCTATCTGCTGCACGACGGCAGCGGGGTTGGTCGCGGTCAGCCAGAATATGCCCCGCGCCGCGGGTTTTTCTTCGGCCTGCGCAAGTCTTTCTAGCCGCGGCAATCTCTTGATTGCGGGCTTATCGAACCC
The DNA here is from genome assembly GCA_043731725.1 of Novosphingobium sp. Taxonomy (GTDB): domain Bacteria; phylum Pseudomonadota; class Alphaproteobacteria; order Sphingomonadales; family Sphingomonadaceae; genus Novosphingobium. The sequence goes on along the minus strand of JAYTIS010000300.1, from coordinate 548 downwards.
ATATCGCAGGCATTCCGGCGATCTCACCCCGCCGATGTGGATACGATCATGATTGACCTGCGCCGCTTCGCCAGCCTTGGCCATGCTGATCACGGCTGGCTTAATGCCGCGCACCATTTCAACTTTGGCAATTATCACGACCCCAGCCGGATGGGCTGGGGCCGGATCCGCGTGTGGAACGACGATACGATCGCGGCGCAAAGCGGGTTCCCGCCGCATTCGCATCGCGACATGGAAATCATTACATTCGTGCGCAGTGGCGCGATCACGCACCAGGACAACCTTGGCAACAAAGGCCGAACCGGCGCGGGCGATGTGCAGGTGATGAGCGCGGGCAGCGGGATCACCCACGCTGAATTCAATCTTGAAGCCGAGCCAACCACCCTGTTCCAAATCTGGATCGAAACCGATAGCCAGGGCGGGGCACCTCGTTGGGGCCAGCGCGCGTTTCCCCGCAGCGGACGAACCGGGCGCTGGGAAGTGCTAGCGAGCAACGCCCCCGATACCGACGATGCATTGCTGATCAAAGCGGACGCACGGGTGCTGGC
>JAYTIS010000299.1:0-2531 GCA_043731725.1 Novosphingobium sp. | reverse complement strand
CCGCCGACCATGGTCGAGGCTGAGTTCGAGCAAATCTGGGCGCAGCTTAACCAGGAAGCGCAGCAGGAAGAAGATCCCGCCGCCGCCTTGGCCGAGATTGAGGCCGAGAAAGACGATTACCGTGCGATCGCGGTACGCCGCGTGCGCCTCGGGCTGCTGCTGTCCGAGATTGGCCAGAACAACGGGGTCGAAGTCAGCGCGCAGGAAATGAACATGCTGGTCCAGCAGGCCGCGCAGCAATACCGCCAGGAAGATCGCCAGCGGTTCATGGAATATATCCAGCAGGATGCGCTCGCCGCCGCACAGCTGCGCGCGCCGCTGTATGAAGACAAGGTCGTCGACTTCCTGTTCGACAAGGCCGAAGTCACCGAAAAGACCGTGACCAAGGATGAGCTTCAGGCTGCAATCGAAGCCGAAGACGCCGCACCGGTGCCGGTCAAGCCGGCCAAGAAAGCCCCAGCGAAGGCTGCGGCCAAGGCTGATGACACGGTTGAGGCCAAGCCCGAAGCCAAGCCCGCTAAGGAAGCCAAAGCCGTCGCTCCCAAAAAGGAAGTTGCCCCCAAGGCCGAAAAGCCAGTCGCCGAAAAGCCAGTCGCCGAAGAGCCAGTCGCCGAAAAGAAGGCGCCGGCCAAGAAAGCTGCGCCGAAGAAGTAATTTAACCTCTCGCTGCGGCGGGGTCAGATATCAAAACGGCCCGGTGCAGCAATGCGCCGGGCCGTTTTGACAGGGCGGAGACCAATCCAAAATCCGCTCATGCTGAGTTTGTCGAAGCACTGTCCTGGTTCGTCGTGCGTCGCGTACAATCGCCTTAAGGCAAAAGGCAGCCCTTCGACAGGCTCAGGACGAGCGGAGGAGGGGGCAGTTTTATTCCCCCCAGCGCTTAAAGCTCGGCTTAGCCAGCACTGCGGTCCGCACGCGTTCGTAAGCCGCGCCAAGGTCCAGCACTCCCTTGTCGCCCCACTTTGGCCCCATGAAGCTCAGCCCGATCGGCAAGCCCTCGACCGCGCCCATCGGCACGGTCAGGTGCGGATAGCCCGCAATCGCTGCCAGACTGCCCGCGCCGACGGAGGAGAAATGGTCGCCGATGACCAGGTCGATCATCCAGGCTGGGCCCTCAGTCGGGGCGATCAGCGCCACCACGTTGTTCTTGGCCAGTAGCGCGTCGATCCCCTCGGGCCCGGCCAGCCGCAGCGAATTGGCGCGCGCCTTGTCATGCGCCGCGCGGTCGATGTTCTTTTCGGCCTTTTCGAAACTGTCCTGTCCGAACCAGCGCAGTTCGGCTGCGGCGTTGGCGGTATTGAACGCGATCAGGTCAGCCAGCGAGCGCGAGGGAACTTTGCCCGGCAGACCGGTCAGATACTTTCCGATGTCCTCGCGCAGCTCAAAGTATAGCACGGTGCCCTCGTCGGTGCCCATCGCGTCGGGGAAGTCGTAATCAATCGGCACCAGCACCGCCCCGGCGGCGGTCAGATCGGCCTGCGCCGCATCGAACAGCCGCTGCACGCCGGGATGCCGCCCGCTTTGCTTGCGCAGCACGCCAATCCGCACACCCTTAAGACTGCTGGTGCCCAGACCCAGCGTATAATCCTGCTTGTGCCGATCGGCCTCGGCGGTGGTCGCATCCTTGGGGTCGGTCCCGGCGATCACGCTCAGTACTAAGGCCGCATCGGCGACGCTGGTAGTCATCGGCCCGGGTGTGTCTTGGCTGTGGCTGATCGGGACGACGTAAGTCCGGCTGACCAGGCCCACGGTGGGCTTGAATCCGACGATTCCGTTCATGCTGGCCGGGCAGGTAATAGAGCCATCGGTCTCAGTCCCAATCGCGGCCCAGGCCATCCCTGCTGCCACCGCTGCACCGCTGCCTGAACTTGAGCCGCACGGGCTGCGATCGATCGCGTGGGGGTTCTTGGTCTGTCCGCCCAGGCCAGACCAGCCCGACGAGCTGGCGGAGGATCGGATGTTGGCCCATTCGCTCAGGTTGGTCTTGCCCAGGATCACGCCGCCATCAGCCCGCAGCCGCGCCACCAGCGGCGCATCGCGGCCCGTGCGGTTGTCCTTGAGCGCCAGGCTGCCAGCGGTGGTGGCAAATTCGCTGGTTTCGATGTTGTCCTTGATCAGCAGGGTGCGGCCTTTCAGCCGGCCGGTGGCGGCCATTTGCGCCGCCCGAATTGAGGCATCGGAATTTACCACGATGACCGCGTTGAGCTGCGGCCCGGCCGGGGCATCATCCAGCCGGGCGATGGTAGCGATCTGGGTTTCGGTCTGCTCGTAGGCCTCAATCCCAACGGTCGCCGCCGCAATGGCTTTCGCCGATGGCTTGGCCGCGCGCGCCGCAGCGGGCTGGGCGATGGTAATTGCAGACATGGCAGCAAGCACGACGAGACGCATGGCGGAGACTCCTTAGGCAGGACGCCATGCTGGAGTGTGGCGGTGCGCGATGCAATGGATTTGAACCCGCGACATGCTATCGCACGTCCCCATTGCACGGTGCGGCAAGGCGGGCGCTTAAACGCTTCGGATGAGTTTGGGGA
>JAYTIS010000298.1:0-7660 GCA_043731725.1 Novosphingobium sp. | reverse complement strand
TTATGCCAGTTATTATTTAGCCGGGCCTCGTCACTAGCACTTGCGCCTTTGCGCCGCGCCGCCGCATACACCAGAGATGACTAATTCCGAACGGCAGTCGAGTTCAAACGAACACGGCCTGCGCACTCCGCTTGAAGGCACCAGCGCTCGTAGCTGGGCTGAATCGGCGCCCATTCCCGCCCCGCTGAAATTGGTCGTGCCCGAAGTGATCTCGGACTGGGTCGATTACAACGGCCACATGAGCGAAAGCTGCTATCTGCTGGTCTTCGGCGACCAGAGTGACGCCTTCTTCCGCCTGATCGGGATCGACGAGGCCTACCGCGCTGCCGGGCAATCGCTGTTCACGGTTCAGTCGATGATTTTCAATCTCGCCGAAGCGCATCTAGGTGACCGGCTGGAGCTGAGCCTGCAACTGCTCGATGCCGATGAAAAGCGGCTGCACATCTTCCATTCCATGTACAATGCAAAAAGCCAAGAATTGCTTGCAACCGGCGAACAGATGCTGATCCATGTCGATATGATAGAAGGAAAAAGCTGCCCGATGCCGCCCGAATTGCTGCGCAAGATCGCGGCGATCCGCGCCGCCCATGCTGCGTTGCCCATGCCCCCGCAGGCCGGCCGCAACATCGCAATCCGCCGTTCCTGATCAGAGGCTTCCATGCATTTTGCCCTTACCCAAGAACAAGAAATGCTGGTCGAAACGGTCCGAAAGTTCGTTGAGGCCGAGCTTTACCCGCATGAAGACCTGGTTGAAAAGACCGACGACATTCCGAACGATCTGGCCGCGCAAATCCGCGCCCGGGCGATCGAACTGGGGCTCTATGCGGTCAATATGCCGGCTGACCTGGGGGGCGGGGGCCTGGGCACTTTCGATACCACGCTGATGGAGCGCGAGCTGGGCCGGGCCAGCTATGGTCTGCAGATGCTGGTGGCCCGGCCAAGCAACATACTGCGCGGTTGCAGCGGCCAGCAGGTGGACGAATATCTGCTTCCCGCCATCACCGGCGAACGGCACGATTGCCTGGCCATGACCGAACCTGACGCGGGTTCAGACGTCCGTTCAATGCGCACGTTCGCGCGCCGCGATGGCGACGATTTCGTGATCAATGGGACAAAACATTTCATTAGCCACGCCGATATGGCCGATTTCGTGATCCTCTGCGCGGCGACCGGCGAACTACCAGACGGCAAACGCTCGATCAGCTGCTTTCTGGTCGATTTCGATATATCCGGCCTGACCCGTCGGCGCGGTCCGAAATGCGTATCGCATCGGGGCTATCACCAGTGCGAGCTGGTGTTCGAGGATTGCCGCATCCCGGCGCGCAATCTGCTGGGCGAACTGGACAAGGGGTTCGACCTGATGGGCCAGTGGCTGGGGTCAACCCGGCTACAGGTGGCAACCACGTCGGTCGGCCGCGGGCAACGGGTGCTGGATATGGCCGGGCAGTGGGCCGCCACACGGAAGCAGTTTGGCCAGACCATCGGCAAGTTCCAGGGTACCAGTTTCAAGCTTGCCGACATGAAGACCGAACTGGACGCCGCTGAACTGCTCACGCTGCGCGCAGCCTGGAAGGACGATCAAGGCACGATGACCGATACCGATGCGGCGATGGCCAAGCTGTTCGCGTCCGAAGCACTGGCCCGGATCACCGACAATGCCTTGCAGATCTTTGGCGGAATGGGGCTGATGGAGGAGCTGCCGATTGAGCGGTTCTGGCGCGATGCCCGGGTCGAGCGGATCTGGGACGGCACCAGTGAAATCCAGCGCCACATCATCAGCCGTGCGCTGCTACGTCCGTTCGAGAGATGAGCGCACCCAAACTGGCGCGCCTGCTGCGCCCCCGCAGCCTGGCCTTCATCGGCGGCAAGGCGGCTGAAGAAGCGGTGCGGCAAAGCCTCGCCTTCGGTTTCGCCGGTCCGATCTGGCCGATCAACCCGCACCGCGAAACCATGGCCGGAGTGCCATGCCTGGCTGATGTGGGCGTCCTGCCCCAGCCCCCCGATGCGGTGTTTCTGGCCGCGCCTGCCGCACCAACGATTGCACTGGCGGAGGAACTAGCAGCAGCCGGTGCTGGCGGTGTGATCTGCTATGCCTCTGGCTTTGCCGAAGACGGTGAGGACGGGCGCGCGCGGCAGGACGAACTGCTTGGCGCAGCAGCGGGAATGCCGCTGATTGGCCCCAACTGCTACGGAATGCTCAACGCGTTTGACCGGGTGGCGCTGTGGCCTGATCAGCACGGCTGCCTGCCGATTCCCGACGGGCGCGGCGTGGCGATTATCAGCCAGAGCGGCAACCTTGCACTTAACCTCACAATGCAGGCGCGGGGCCTGCCGATCGGCTATGTCATCAGCATCGGTAACTGCGCCGATGTTACCCCGGCCGACCTGATCGAGGCCCTGATAGCAGACCCGCGCGTCAGCGCGATTGGTCTCCACCTTGAAGGGCTGGGTTCGGTCGCCGGTTTTAGCCAGGCCTGCCTTGCCGCGCGCGCCGCAGGGGTGCCGCTGGTCGCGCTCAAAACCGGGACTTCGGCCAAGGGCGCGGCGCTGACGCTGTCGCATACCAGTTCGCTGGCCGGGGCTGATGCGCTGTGCGACGCGCTGTTCGCGCGCTACGGCGTGGCCCGGACGCACGATCCCGCCAGCTTTCTTGAAACATTGAAGCTGCTGCATCTGGCTGGTCCGCTGGCTGGACGGCGGATCACCAGCGCCAGTTGTTCCGGCGGCGAAGCGTCACTTACGGCCGATCTGGCAGAGCGAGTTGGCCTTGAAACTCCGGACTTCCCCGCTCCAATCCAGGCGGAGCTTGAAGCGGTGCTGGGCCCGCAGGTGCAGGTCGCCAATCCGCTCGATTATCACACCTATATCTGGAGTGATGGCGCGGCTCAGCAACGGTGTTTTGCCGGGATGATCGGCGCAGGTTTTGAAGCCTCGATCCTCATCCTCGATTTCCCCCGCGCCGATCGCTGCTCGGCGCAGGACTGGGACGTGACACTGGACGCGTTCATTGCGGCGCATCACGCCAGCCCCCCGCCCCGCGGCACTGTCCGGATCGTCACCAGCACGCTGGCTGAAAACTTGCCCGAAGCGGTCGCGGTGCGGCTGCTGGAACAGGGAATTGCCGCCATTGCCGAGCTGCCTGTAACGCTCGCCGCAATTGCCGCGGCGGCACAGATTGGCGAAGGCTGGAGCAGCCCCGTCCCGCCTCCCCTGCCACAACTGGCCGTGGCTTCAGACGGTCCGGTAGAGACTTGGGACGAGGTCAGATCGAAAGCCGCGCTGTGCAAGGCAGGGGTGCCTGTTCCGCAAGGCGCGATGCTTTCGCTCGCCCAAGTCGAGGCATTGTGCAGCGATGAAGCCATTGCCTTGCCAGCAAAATTTCCACTTGTTCTTAAAGTAGTGGGCAGCAATCTAGCCCACAAGACTGAACTTGGCGGGGTGGTTCTGGGCATTGTCAGCCGCAACCAACTGCGGGACGAAGCGCGCCGCCTCGCCCCGCTAGGCGATGCGTTGCTGATCGAACAGATGGTCGGCGGCGCAGTAGCCGAACTGATCGTAGGGATTGGCCGCGACCCGCAGTTCGGGCTTTTCCTGACCTTGGGCGCAGGCGGAATCTTTGTCGAATTGCTGCGCCAGACCGAGCAAGTGCTGCTCCCTGCCAGCCGGGCAGAGATTGCGGCCGCGTTGGACCGCTTGCCTTTTGCCCGGGTGCTGGCCGGCTATCGCGGCCGGCCTGGCTGCGACATGACAGCGCTGGTCGAGGCTATTGCAGCAGTGACCGGCTTTGCCGAAGCGCATCAGGACCGGCTTGAGGAGTTGGACGTGAATCCGCTGCTTGCCTTGCCTGGAGGCGCGATGGCAGTCGATGCACTGATCCGAATGAAGGAACCAAAGCCATGAGCGCAGTCACTCTCGAACTGCGCGGCGATGTGCTGGTCATTACGCTTGACCGGCCCAAGGCAAATGCGATCGATGTCGCCACGAGCATGGAGCTGTATGCGGCCTTCCAGACTCTCGACGCAGATCCGGCGCTGCGCGTGGGGATCATCACCGGAACCGGCCGGTTCTTTTCCGCAGGGTGGGATCTTGGCGCCGCAAACGAAGGCGAAGCGGTTGATGCTGTGCACAGCCCCGGCGGTTTTGCTGGGCTGACCGAATACTTTTCGCTGACGAAGCCGGTCATCGCGGCCGTGAACGGGCTGGCGGTAGGCGGCGGGTTCGAGCTGGCGCTGGCGGCCGATCTAATCGTGGCCAGTGGGACGGCGCAGTTCTGGCTCCCCGAGGCCCAGCTTGGCATTCTGCCCGATTCGGGCGGGCTCCTGCGACTGCCCAAATGCCTGCCTGAGCGGCTGGCCACGGAAATGATCTTCACCGGGCGCCGATTGTCTGCTGCGGAAGCCCTGCACCATGGTTTGGCCAGCCAGGTTACGCCACCTGAAACGCTGATCGACGCCGCGCTAGAACTCGCGCGGACCATCGTCGCCAGCGCGCCACTCGCCATTGCGGCTGCAAAGAATGTGATCCGCGCAACCCGCAACCTCGATGTCGAGGCGGGCTTTGCGGCTATGCGCAGCGGAGCGATACCCAGCTATCAACGGGCAATCCAGTCGCAAGACGCCGAAGAAGGTCCACGCGCCTTCACCGAAGGACGTAGTCCCGACTGGCAGGGTCGCTAGCGGGCTGCTTGCCAGTCGATCGGCCTGATCTTGGGCAGGATCACCAGCCAGCCGAGCAGTCCAAGTACATTCACGGCACCAGCGATCAGGAAGGCGGTGCTATAGTCGCCGCCGCCGGCGTCGATCAGTACGCCGGCAAAAATTGTCCCAATGATCCCGGGCAAGTTGCCGATCATGTTCTGCACCCCCACCCAGCGCGCGGCCGCTTGCGGCCCGGCGAGCACCTGGGGGATTGCAAAATAGCCTGGTGAAGAAAAGCCCAGGAAAATCTCGTAAACGAACAGACAGGCAATACACCACCCGATCGGCAGCGCCGGCATGGCGACCATGCAGGCCAGCCCCGCCACATGCGCCAAAACCATCGGAAACTTGTAGGCCCGCGTCGCCGAGGTTCCGCGCCTGATCGCGCGATCGATCAGGTAACCCCCTGCAAGCGCCGCCAGCGCATTCACCAGGTAAGCCCAGGAAACCACCCAGGCCATCTGCGCTTTTGAAAAGCCGCGCCCCATTTCGAGATACATCGGCATATAGCCAAGAATGAAGTACCAGTTCCAGTTACCGGCGAAATGCCCCAGTGACGCGCCCCACAGCTCGCGCCGCCTCAGGATGGCGCGCAGCGGAACCTGCGCCTGCGCGCCCGCGCTTTGCGCTTCGTGTTTTAGGCGGACTCGGCTCCACGGAAGCAGCCACAAAAGCGACAGCACGCCGAACAGAATGAACACATTGCGCCAGCCCCAGCCAGCCAGCAGATTTCCGCCCACGTAGATGCCGATGGCCGGACCGATCAGGTAACCGAATCCGATGATTCCGTTGGCCAGCCCGATCCGGTCTGCCGGGACATTGGCAGCGATGATTTTCGACGTGGTGGCGAAAGCGACGCTTTCACCCATCCCCAGCATCATCCGCAGCACCACTAGGCTGGCAAAGCCCGAAACAAAGCCCGTCAGAAAGGTCGAGACGGACCATAAGGCCGCACCGACCCCGAGGACCAGTTTGCCGCCAAAGCGGTCGGCCAGCGCGCCAGCGGGCAGCTGGCACAAGGTGTAGCTGAAATAGAATGCCGACAGCAGCAGACTGTAGGCCGTGGCGTTTAAGCTGAGGTCAGACCGGATCTGAGTCGCCCAGGTCGCCAGGTTGCCTCGATCAATGTAGTTGATGAACAGCGAAACGCTCATCAGCGCGACCAGCGCAGAGGCCCCAGTCGCCAGCTTGCCGTCCACAGTCCGGGCGGCGGCGGCGTCATTCGGCATAGTCAGGCTCTTTGCGATCCAGGATGCGTTTAAGTGCAGCAAAATGCAGGTCGATCCTTGCCGTACCGTCTACCTGCTTTGCCTTGTCGAACTGGGCACGAACGCGCGCGACTAGGTCAGCCGGCAGGATCCTGAGCTTCTTGCCGGTGGCCTGGGCGAGCAACTGGGTCTGTGCGGCGCGTTCGAAGAAATACAGGTTGTTAAACGCGTCGGCCACGTTGCGGCCAGTAGTCAGCACCCCGTGGTTACGCAGCAAAAGCACCGAGCGATCGCCCAGACAGCCCGCGAGCCGTTCGCCCTCGCCCTGATCAAGCGCGAAGCCGTTATAATCGCAGTCATAGGCAACCTCGCCGTGAAAACCGACCGCGTTCTGGCTGGCCATTTCAAGCAGCGGATCATCTAACATTGAAAGCGCGGTGGCATGAGGCATATGGGTGTGCAGCACGCAGCGAATCCCGCGTGGCCCGGCGTGGATTGGCGCGTGAATGAAAAAGGCGGTTTCTTCGACCGGCCCTTCGCCTTCCAGCACGTTGCCCGCGAAATCTACCACTAGGAAGTGGCTGGCGCAGATCTCGGACCAGTGCAGCCCATGCGGGGCAAGGTAGAAGCGATCGTCGTGCCCCGGCACCATCAATGTGCAATGGTTGTCGATCGCCTCGTGATAGCCGAACATCACGGCCAAGCGGTGGCAGGCAGCCAGATCGACGCGCGCTTGGCGCTGCTGCGCTGAAAGGTTTGCGGCACTGCCGCTCCGATCCCCCACTGCCCCTCTCCCAGTCCCGCTGCCCCTGCGACAGCCCAGAATTGTGGGACCGGTCCCGAGATTAAGTCAACCAAACTATATTTACCGATCGTCGGGAAATGATCGTGGAAGCAGAGGATGGACTCGAAACACCGACACGCGAATTATGATTCCGCTGCTCTAACCAGCTGAGCTACTCGGCCGTACTAAAGCAAGCCCGGCAGCACCCGGCAGACGGCGCACGTAGGGGCAGGCCGGAATTGGTCATGCATGATGTTGCCCGCGATTCTGCGCGGTAAGCATTGTGAAGTACCGTTCCGACATTTCTTCGCGCACGGCCTGCATCAAGGGACTCCGTATAAACAGCGCGGTGGTGCCGCCCAGATATTATTGCGGATGGGAATCGGCGCCGCATTTGATGGGTACCGCGGCGATACGCCCGATCATTGGCAGTACGCTGCGGCCAAGGGCGGGATGATCGCGATGCACAACACAACCGCCCGGCAATATGCGGCGCATGACGTGATGAGCGATGCCATCAGCCCCGGCTTTCCCGACACCGCGTTTGCCGGTGATTAGCTTGCCAGTCGCGGCGGGCACGGGACTACTGGCGGATATTCCGCTGGGCCGGGTTGCATTGCCTGACGATATTGCCACTATCGCCACACTCTACGCGCTGGATGCCCCTGAAAACATGACCGGCACGGTGATCGATGCCACTGGAGTAAGTTATGTTCGCTAGAATTGCGATTGCCAGTCTAGGTCTGCTTTTGCTGGGTGGCGCCCCCGCCCCCGCTAACGTTCACGCCGCCGGCAAAACCATCGCCGCCACTTGCGGTGATAAATACGCTTGGTCCGATCCCGCGCCACCCGTACACATCCATGGTCACACTTGGTACGTCGGCACCTGCGGTATCACCGTGGTGCTGATCGAGACCAAGGCAGGCCTGATTTTGATAGACAGCGGTCCGGCCGATGCCGCATCTCAAGTT
>JAYTIS010000297.1:0-3697 GCA_043731725.1 Novosphingobium sp. | reverse complement strand
TTGCCCCCCACGATTCCCGGCGCCCGCGCTGCGACGAATCCGCTCGCGCATGGGTCGTTCGAACAGGACAAAGGTCGTCCGCGCGAGCGCCATCGTGCCCAGCACAAAGGCGACAAGAAACCAGGCGCTTTGCGCCAGCTTAGCCGGATCGAGGCTTGGCAGCAGCACCAGCAAAATCAGCATCTGCACTGGCACGTGCCAAAGATAGAGTCCGTAAGTGTTGTCACCAAGCCATTGCCCGGCACGACGCAGCAACGGCGGTGCGGCCTGTTCGGCACCGGCCAGAAGCAGTATCACAGCTCCGGCGAGCCCTGGTATCTCCAGCGCTTCGCGCGGCATGGCCCCGCCCCAGGCAAGCCCGGCTACGCCAAGCGCCGTCAGCCCCAGGCAAGCGACAAGCCTGCCACTACCACGCCTGTCCAACTGTTCGTGGAGCCGCGCCAATGCCACCCCTTGGAAGAAGTAGAAGCCGCACATCGGCACCCGCGTATATACACCAAACACATTGCCCAGCAGGCACAGCAGGATGATCGCAGCTAGCCCGAGCCAGCCCACCCGCTCGAGCAGCGGGCGCAACGCCCAGAACACCGCGTAGATCAGTACCTCGACCGAAACCGACCAGATCGGACCATTGAACGAATGATCGGTCCAGTTCAGCCAGTCCGAGGCAAATCCCAGTTGCAGCGCAAAATGCGGCCAATCGTAGTTGTCAAAGAACAGCGTGTGGCCAAGTCGGCGCAGGGCAATGCCCTGCAGCAAGGCGACGACCAGCAGGGTCAGCAAATGCAGCGGATAGAGCCGTGCGAAGCGATTGACTACAAATTCGCGGGTCGTCGCCGGGCGCCCCAGATAAACCACCGCGAAGACAAAGCCCGAGATGATCCAGAACACCTGCACCGAGTAGAATCCGTATTCGTAGAGCAGCGACAACCAGGCATGACCGGGTTGAAGTTGGAAGTAGGCCAGTTGCCGCGTGTGATCGGTCCCCGACATAAAGAAGTGCATATAGTGGTAGAACAGCACCGCGATCGCTGCCGCGCCGCGCAATGCGTCGATCAGGGTGAAGCGCATTGGCGGTGCAACTCGGACTGGCAAACGCTCAGCGGCTGGCGATGCCAAATCCCCGGACATCACCCTGCTCCCTCGTTCCGCGCTCAAACCCATCAACGTGCGTGCTTAGCTCGCTTGAGTAATCTTGTGGCTGGCCGCTCAAGCGCGACATGGATCAGCCATGCGGTTAGCACCGCAAACATTAGCGTCAGGACAAGAAATCCTGCCATCATTACCGGGCCAAATCCAAGTTTGGATGGCGCAAACAAGTCATTGACAGCCTCAAACACCAGCACGTGCGACAAATAGAGCGCATAACTGATAGAGCCAAGAAGTAGCGCGGCAGGAACGGCTACGCGTTTTCCTGCCGCATCGAGGCTAATCGCTCCGGCGACAATCAATCCAGCCGGCAGACCGTCGGATAAGAGTCGGCTGCCGAGACGCTCAGAGGGTTCCAAAACCATCACGAGCGCGCCTGCAAACACCATGCCCCACGCCGCAACCGTGCCAACTGACGCTAGCCAGTTAACCGACCGAGCCAGCACCATACCGATAACAAATTCAAACACGATCTCGTTGCCATAAAACGGCCAATACCGCCCCGGCGCCCAAATTGAAGTCGCCACCACCGCCGCAAGTATGCCAACGACAATTGCGAACCGTTGCTTCTCTTCGCGAGCCGCCACCAAACTGGCGGCAAATATAACATAGAAATACATTTCGAGATTGAGCGTCCAGCCCCCGTCTATGAGCGGATTGAACAAGGGGGGGCTACCGCTCGGGATAAAGGCCAGCGACCTCAGAAGGTCGCTTGTCGGCCGCGGTTCGCCCGCTGCTGAAAAAAAGGCCAGCACGGTCAGAAGCCAATATATCGGGACGATCCGGATGATTCGATCGGACATAAACTGCCCGCCGCTGCGTTCGCGTTGGCGCGAAATGTGCACCATAATGAAACCGGAAATAACGAAGAAAATGTCGACGCCGCCTTGGAGGAATGAAACCTGCGAACCATCGAACCCATAGGGCTGCATCTTCACAACTAGGTGGAACAACACCACCATCAGTGCCGCCACCCCGCGCAGCAACTGGATATTGGTGATCATGGAACCTGGCTCCTCCCCGAACCCCAATTTGCTCATTAGCCTGCGTTCGGCACAACAATCAAACTGGCCAAACAAAAGGCCCCGACAATCGTCGAAGCCTTTTGCATTTCAATTCATTCGGGAAGGCGTTCGGTCAGTCGACCACCATCACCATGTGTGGCAGCTTGGCGATCGCGCCGCGCACTTCCGCCGTATCCTGCAACTCTACGATCCGGTTCATCTTGCCCAGACCCAAACCGATCAGGATCTGCTTCTGGCTGGCAGGACGGCGGATCGGCGAACCGATTTGCTTGATTTTGATCGTTTTCTTGGCGTCTTTGGCCATGACTGATTACTCCGTAATGGCGTCAGCAGAAGCCTCGGCCTCCGCAATGCTCGCGCCGCCGCGACCCAGCAAGTCAGCGACCTTCTTGCCGCGGCGTTGGGCGACCGACTTTGGTGATGTCTGCTCGGTCAGCGCATCAAATGTGGCCCGAACCATGTTGTAAGCATTGCTGCTGCCGACCGACTTGGTCACCACGTCGGCAACACCCAGGCTTTCGAACACTGCGCGCATCGGACCACCGGCAATGATCCCGGTACCGGCCGGAGCCGTCCGCAGGTTGACTTTGCCCGCGCCAAACCGGCCCTTGCCGTCGTGGTGCAGCGTGCGCCCTTCCTTAAGCGGAATGCGCACCATCGCACGCTTGGCAGCGGCGGTTGCCTTGGTGATCGCCTCGGGCACTTCGCGGGCCTTGCCCTTGCCAAACCCGGCGCGACCCTTGCCGTCACCGACCACGACCAGTGCCGCAAAGCCAAACCGCTTACCGCCCTTTACTGTCTTGGAGACGCGATTGATGTGCACCAGCTTTTCGATCAGCTCTTCGCCGCCATCGTCGTCACGGCCGCGACCCCGGTCGTTGCCGCCACGGCCACGTCCGCGATCACCGCCGCCACCGCCGGGACCGCCGCCACGACCACGGCCGCCGCCGCCGGAACCGCCGCCGCGAGGACCACGCGATTCGCGGACTTCGGACGCAGGATTGGCACTTTTCGGATGCTCCGCAGCGATCGGCGTTTCGGGCGCTGTTGCAGGAACTGCTTCGGCGTTGTTGGTTTCGTCAGCCATCGTCAGAACTCCAGCCCGCCTTCGCGGGCGGCATCGGCCAGCGCTTTAACGCGGCCATGGAACAGGAACCCGCCGCGATCGAACACGACAGTGCTAACGCCGGCCTTGGTAGCCGCTTCAGCCAGCGCCTTGCCGACTTGTGCAGCGGCATCGACATTCGCGCCGACTTTGGTGCCAAGCGAATTGGCCGCAGCCAATGTCTTGCCAGCCGCATCGTCGATGATCTGGGCATAGATATGACGACCCGAGCGATGGACCGAGAGCCGTGGACGGCCACCGGCACGCGATTTTAGCGCGGTGCGGACGCGCCGACGGCGGCGCTCGAACAGGGACAGCTTGGCCATTACTTCTTCTTCCCTTCCTTGCGGAAGATGTACTCGCCGCGGTACTTGATGCCCTTGCCCTTGTAGGGTTCGGGCTTGCGCCAGCGGCGGAT
>JAYTIS010000296.1:0-4686 GCA_043731725.1 Novosphingobium sp. | reverse complement strand
GATGCGGTCGACCATGGTCGGCTCGGCCTCACTGCAAGCTATCCGCTAATGGTTGCGGTCAAGTCGCAGAAGTATTCGTCGCTGGTCGCTCCGGTGCGCGCCGGAGCGCTGCTCACCGGGCAGCAATTGATCGAACGTTCGCTAATCCATTCGGACAATCAGGCGACCGACGCCTTGCTCGCCGCAGTGGGCGGCCCGCCAGCGGTCAATCGCTGGCTGCGCTATGCCGGAGTTTCCGGCCTGCGGCTTGACCGCGATATTACAACTCTGGTGCGTGATGATGGCGAGTATGATCCTGCCCGGATGATCGACCAGCGCGATAGCGCTACGCCCAAGGCGATGGCGCAGCTCTTATCGGGCATCTATCAGGGCCGCTGGCTCGCTCCGAACAGCCGCGCGTTTCTACTCGCGACGATGGAACAATGCGTTACCGGCAAACACCGGATGCGCTCGCAGTTACCCAGCGACGCGCGGATCGCGCACAAGACCGGAACGCTGTCGAACACCTCTAGCGACGTTGGGCTGATCCAGGCCGCTAATGGCCGGGTCTATGCCGTGGCGATCTATGTTACCGGGCAAGGCGGCCACGCCGGCCGCGATGCCAAGATCGCCGCGATCGCCCGTACGCTGTACGATGGCTACGAAGTCGAAAACGGCGGCTACCGCGTCGCCGTGCAGCACTGATCGGGCGTTAATCGCGTTCGAACTCGGCGCGCCGCGGTCCTAGGTATCCAAACAGATAAGCCGCCACCTTGCGCATTTGAATTTCTTCCGCGCCTTCGGTGATCCGGTATCGGCGATGATGCCGATAGATATGTTCGAACGGCTTGTGGCGTGAATATCCAATTCCGCCATGAACCTGCATCGCGCGATCGGCGGCTTCGCAGACCAGCCGGTTGGCGTAGTAATTGCACATGCTGATCTTGTCGGACAATTTGTGCTCCAGCTCCTTGTGCGGCAGCTGGTCCATCTCCCACGCGGTTTTGTAGATAAACGTGCGCAGCATTTCGCATTGCGTCGCCAGTTCGACCAAAGGGAACTGGATCCCCTGATTGCGCGCCAGTTCCTGCCCAAAGGGCTTGCGCACCCGGGCATATTTCACCGACTCTTCGACGCAGTAAGTCGCCGCGCCGAGCGAGCTGGCGGCTTGGCGGATACGGTTTTGGTGGACGAAACTTTGTGCAATCGACAAGCCGCCGCCGACCGGGCCCAACTCCGCGCTGGACGGCACCCAGCAATTTTCGAAATGCATGCGCGGGTGATCGGTGGGCATGTTGAAGGTCCACATATATTCGTCGACGACCATGCCCGGGTTCTCGATCGGGACCAGCAGGCAAGTGATTCCTTTGGCCTCGCCGTCGCGCCCGGAGGTGCGACAGAACGCGGCGCAGTGCGTGGCCACATGCATGCCGGTGATCCACATCTTGCGCCCGTCGATCCGCCACCCGGCCACACCATCGCGTATTTCGGGTACCGCGCGGGTTTCCATGAAGGTGGCATCCGAACCGTGATCGGGCTCGGTCAGGCCGAAGGTCACGCGCCGTTCGCGCGCGAACCCGCCAAGGATGAACTCTTCTTGCTGGGCCGGCGTGCCGAAGTGCTCAAACATGGCGACAAACGGGAAGTTACCGACAATGGAATGCTCGTTTTGCAGATCATTGTGCAAACCCAGCCCCTTGGCTGCAAACCGGTCGCGGATGACTGCCATCCACAGGTTAGACCCGTCTTTGCCGCCATACTGTTTGGGCGCGGAAAAGCGCCAGTGCCCGGCCTTGTCGGCCCGCATCCCCGCTTCGCGCAGCAACATTTCCCATTCGCGGCGGGGCAAGCCTTGGTTCTCAAAATCGGTGCGAGCATATTCGCGGCGGTGATCGAAGAAGCGTATGTTGTCGTCTGACTGCTCAAGCGGGCGGATTTCCGCGGCGATGAAGGCGTCAAGTTCGGCCAGATAGGCGATGAGATCGGCGGGCAGTGCAAAATCCATGTCAGGGTCCTTCCCAAAGCGCTCGCGCGATAGCGAGGGCGGGGTATTTCGGCATGTCAGCGGTAAGCTTGTCGAGCGCCATACGGCGCAGCCGGGCTAGCATACCCGGTGAAGTCAAATCGGCAGAACCACTCAGCAGTTCGGAGGCCAAAACAGCGTCGATGGCGCAGGGGTGCTGATCCAGCTCGCGCGCGACGATCCCCAAGGCATTGCGCGCGACTGCCAGATCGAACCTGCCGCGCCCGCTGACCAGTGGCTTGACGTCGCTGGCCAGCCACTCGGAAACTGCAGTGAGCATTTCGGCGCCGCTTGGCTCGCCCAGACCGGCAGTTGCGTGGGCCAAGGGCGGCGGCAAGGGACGCTCACGCTCAGAAACCGTAGCTTGCTGCTCAAGCAGTAGCAGCAGATCGAGCTCCTGTTCGGCGGTGCGCCGCGCCACCACTACCCGTTCCGGCGACCGGTCGACGCCGCTGCGCCACATCGCACCCATTTGCAGGCAGCCCAGCGCCCACCAGACCGTTCGGTAAATCATCCAGAACCGGAACCGCGCGGGTTCAAACGCAGCTCCGCCGGCAGCGGCGTAGGCAGCCGCTAGTGCTTCGACGCTGCCCAGCCCGAATGCCGGACGATCGGGCCGGGCAAAACGCCAAACGGTCATGCAACCATAAGCCAGGTCCTCGTGCGGATCGCCCAAGTGTGCCAGTTCCCAGTCGAGCACACCGCTTAATCGGTTCTGATCCACCAGAAGGTTGCCGAGCCGAAAATCCCCGTGAACCAGCCGCGGTGCGGTCGGCTTAGGCAAGTTGCAATCGAGCCAGCGTAGCGCCAGAGCCAGGATCGGCCGATCGCCGCCATAGCTGAGGAAGCGGACTTTGAGGTCGGCCAAGGCAGCAGCAGTATCCATCGCTGGAGCCGACAATGCGGCAACGGGCACCCGGTGGATAGCGGCGAGTTCGCGCGCGAGCTCGGCCAATAGCGCTGCAGGATCCTGGCTTTCCTGGATCACGGCAGGGTCGGGCGTACCTAGCAGACACCGCATCACAAAGCCCGATCCGATGCCATCGCTTGGATCAAGCTCGACCAGCACTTCGGGCGCCTGCACTCCAGCGGCCCTGGCTGCCCGGATCAGCGCAGCTTCGCCGTGATGATCGAGCACCCGGTCCGCCATCATCTTGGCTGAGGGAGCACGGCGCAGCACGCAATCGGTGGTGCCAGCATTAAACCGCCAGCTTTCCATATTGGCACCGCCCGAGAGCCGCTCGAGCCTTTCAGGTGGTGGCAGTCCGATCCGAGCGAGCGCAGCACTCAGCCCGCGGATCAATTCGTCGTTCTGGCCATGAGCCGGGGAAATGGACACGCCGCACCCTCCTGCCGGCCCTTCGGCCGATCGGCTATGGTGTTAATCGCGCGATTAAACAAGATCAAGCTGCCGCGCCAGATGGGCAAAGAAAAGGGGCGCGAGGTTACCCCCGCGCCCCAATTTTCTTGCCTGGCGGCGAAGATTACATCTTCGTCGCAGCTTCCGAAGCAGCCGAAGCAGCAGCGTCGCCGGCAGCCTTCACCGAATTGGTGGTAGCTTTGCTGGCGGACATAGCAGCCGAACCGGCAGCGGCGCCTACAGCAGCACCAGCGTCGACAGCGGCGGTGCCGGCATCCGAAGCCATAGCGGCAGTGTCGGTCACGGCGTCGGAAGCGACGACTGCAACGTCATCGGCATCCTTCTTGCAAGCCGAGAGAGCGAGAGCGGCGCTGGCGACAGCGACAGCGAGAACGATCTTGCGCATGAATAGTATTCCTTGAACAGCGAGTGGACCACGCACGGTATGCAAACCCCAGGGAAGACACACCGAACGGAAAGCCTACCAAGGCGGTAGACTTCGACGTCCAAATAGTCACCTTCGCACGGCGATGCAAGCGAATGTCGTGTCGCATTCGAATCCGCGCGCAAATCTGCGCTTTACGGATTGTACGATCCAAATGTGGCAAGCGCGTGACCAACCAACGCGCGTCAAAACGGGCGGGTGATTCGCGCCGCACGGAGGCCTTACGCCGCACCTCGGCACCTGCTAGCTTGACGCTATGGACCCCAAGCAGCACCTCTATTTGGTCGATGGATCGGCCTATATTTTTCGCGCCTATCACCGGTTGCCGCCACTAACTGACCCGCAGGGCACCCCGGTTGGAGCGGTTTACGGTTACACCACGATGCTGTGGAAGCTGGCCGACGATCTCAATAAGGCCGATGGACCGACGCATCTGGCAGTCGTGCTCGACAAATCGTCCAAGTCGTTTCGCAACGATCTGTATGACAAGTACAAGGCCAACCGGCCGCCGCCGCCCGAAGATCTGGTTCCGCAATTTCCTTTGATCCGCGATGCCACTCGCGCCTTTTCGCTGCCTTTGATCGAAGAAGACAACGTCGAGGCCGACGACATGATCGCTTCCTATGCCCGTGCGGCTACTGCACGCGGTTGGGATGTGACGATCGTTTCGTCTGACAAGGATCTGATGCAATTGGTCGGCAAATGCGGCCCAGACGTCGAAGGCGGCGGTGGCGGCTGCGTCGACATGCTCGATACAATGAAGAACCTGCGCATCGGAATTCCGGAGGTTGCCGAGAAATTCGGCGTGACCCCAGATCTGGTCGGCGATGTCCTGGCATTGATGGGCGATGCGGTGGACAATGTCCCCGGCATACGCGG
>JAYTIS010000295.1:0-5853 GCA_043731725.1 Novosphingobium sp. | reverse complement strand
CGCGGGTGTGGTTTCGCGTCTGGCGCGCCGACCGTTGGATACCATTGCTGGTTGGCTGGTTCCTGGTTGCGCTATTTATCTGGTTTGCTGAAAATATCGCTACCTTCTCGCGCGCCTGGGTCTATCCCAGCCAGCAAGCAGGCTGGCACATGGTCCCCGCCACTAAGCTGGGCGCATGGTATCTGCTGATGTATATTTCGTTCGTTCTGGTCGCGACGGTGCATCACCCGCAGGAAAGAGCATTGCAATGATGGTGCAAGCATGGCGCGCATTTCCTACAGACTGGCACTGCGCTATGATGCGGCTGAACGCCATTTCGTCCAGTCCACAGCAGGCTTGGTGGAAAGTCACACCAAACACCAACATTTTCCGCGAAGATTTAGATATGTCTGTGACTTAAACCTAGATCTTCAAATCCCAATTTATTGCCTAGAGTGTGAATCTTGCACTCGCTGATCCGGACTTAACTCATGTTTTTCAACTTCGTCGATGAACTGCGCAGTGCTGGAATCGGGGCCAGTTTCAAGGAGCACTTGGTGTTGCTCGAAGCGCTCGAAAAGGATGCCATAGAGCGGACGCCCGAGGAATTTTATTACCTTAGCCGCGCTATTTTCGTGAAGGACGAAGGCCTGCTCGACCGATTCGACCAGGTGTTCAACAAGGTCTTCAAGGGACTGCTGACCAATTACGGGCAGACACCGATCGATATTCCCGAGGATTGGCTCAAAGCTGTCGCCGAGAAGTTCCTCACCCCCGAAGAAATGGAGGCGATTAAGTCGCTCGGTTCGTGGGATGAGATCATGGAGACGCTCAAAAAACGGCTCGAGGAACAGCAAAAACGCCACCAAGGCGGCAGCAAGTGGGTCGGTACCGGCGGCACATCGCCCTATGGCAATGACGGCTATAACCCAGAAGGGGTGCGCATCGGCGGCGAGAGCAAACACAAGCGCGCGCTCAAAGTCTGGGAGAAGCGCGAATTCCAGAACCTTGATAACACCCGCGAGCTGGGCACTCGCAATATCAAGATCGCGCTGCGCCGATTGCGCCGGTTCGCGCGCGAGGGCAATGCCGACGAGCTTGATTTAGACGCGACAATCGATGGCACCGCGCGGCAGGGCTGGCTCGATATCCACATGCGGCCCGAGCGGCACAATGCAGTTAAATTGCTGCTGTTCCTTGATGTCGGCGGATCGATGGATCCGTTCATCAAACTTGTCGAAGAGCTGTTCAGCGCCGCCACCACTGAATTCAAGAATCTGGAATTTTTCTACTTTCACAACTGCCTCTACGAAGGCGTTTGGAAGGACAACAAGCGCCGCTGGTCGGACCGGACCCAGACCTGGGATATCCTCCACAAGTACGGCCACGACTACAAAGTCGTGTTCGTCGGCGACGCCGCGATGAGCCCGTATGAAATCACCCCCCCGGGCGGCTCGGTCGAGCATTTCAACGAGGAACCGGGCACCGAATGGCTGCGGCGCGTGGCGCACGTTTATCCCGCCACGATCTGGCTCAACCCCGTACCTGAAAAGCAGTGGAACTATTCGCAATCGACCAAGATGATCAAGGAATTGGTCGGCGGGTCAATGTTTCCGCTTACCCTGGGCGGACTTGACGATGCGATGCGCGAACTGACCCGCAAGAAGCACTGATTGCCTGCCTGTGCGAAACGCTTTGCGATAGCGCGCGTTGGCCCCTCACAGCGCGCGCAATGCCGCGACCAATGGAGGGTGTTATGTAAGTAAGTGAAATTATGGTTTAAAATCCAGTTTCGGTCGAGCGCGATCAGAGCCTCCAGCAGGCAGCGCAATTGATGGCCGACAACGATTGCGGCTCGCTGCCAGTTACCGACAGCGGCAACCTGTGCGGCGTGATCACCGACCGCGACATCACCGTGCGCGCGGTCGCGGCGGGCATGCCACCGAGCCATCAGCTGCACCACGCCATGTCGGCTGAGCTGGTATCGATCAGCAGCGACGCGACCACTGAAAAAGCCTCTGAACTGATGGCCGAGCGCCAACTGCGGCGGCTATACGTGGTCGACGATGGCAGCTTGGTGGGCGTAGTTGCGCTGGCTGATCTGGCCAAAGAACAGACAGCTCAGCAAGCCACTCAAGCGCTGGAAGGGATCAGCAAGTAGAGTTTGTGCAATCACAATGTGGGCAAGGCAGCGCTGGTTTCGAGCCAGTGCTGCCGCTAAGACGCGGCGATGGATGGACAGCTTTTGACAATTTGCCTGCTGACCGCGGGCATCAACTTGATTGGCACGCTGGCTTACGCGGCCCGAATCGCCGGGGTGCGAACGCGGCGGATCGCAATGAGCTTTGCGCTGTTCAACATTCTGGTGCTTGTCAGCCGCACCTCTAATTCGTTTCTCGGGCCGTTTCTGGCCAAGCGGATTGAGACTCGCATCGCCGCCGGGGGAGGCGATGAACTTTATGGCGATTTCCAGCTCGTGCTGCTTTCTGCGAGTCTGGCAGTGGCGGCGGGGATCGTGCTGGTGCCGACCGGACAACGTCTGTTTGCCCGCGCGATTGGTTATTTCCAGCTTCATCGGTCGACTGCCAAGATGGTGCTGCACACCGTCACTCCAACCGGTCTGCGCGCGATTCGTGAAGCCATTCAACCGCCGACAATGACGCATTTACAAGGGTTGGTGCTCGAACGCGGAGTTGGCTGGGGGGTACTTGTGGCCAACTGCTTGGCGCAGGCGTTGATCACCGTCGGCGTGCTCGCATCACTCTACGCGGGCTATCTCAATCCTGAATTCCGCGTCACGGCTTCGCAGCTTTCAGCCGTCATCAATGGGTTTGCCACGATACTCCTGTTTGCGCTGATCGATCCGCAGTTATCGGTGATGACCGACGATGTGATCGATGGCCGGGTCAGCGAAGCGGTGTTCCGCCGCACGATTATCTGGATCAGCTTCAGCCGCTTGGCCGGAACGATCCTCGCGCAGGCACTGTTCCTCCCAGCAGCTCAGCTGGTCGCGCTAATCGCCAATCACATATAGCGCAGCAGCGGCCGTACCAATTCGCGCCAAGCGGCTTCGTCAACCGCAGCAAGCGCTTCAAGATCAATGGGACCAGCCGCCCCATCGTCAACCCACTCGCGCAGGCCTGGGCCGCCGTTGATCACATCGATTGCAAGCCGCTCGAACTCATACTCATAGGGAAAATTACGCCACAGCGCATATTCCGGATGCAAATTACGGATCGCTTTGAACGATAGCGCCTGCAGCCGCCACGGACGGAATACGTGGTGGTCATAGCGATTGCCCTCGGCGTGGATCATTAACCCGCTGCACAACGCACCGGCATGCTTGTGAAAGGTCGGGGTGAACCATGTCTCGCGCAAGGCCGCACCGGCTAGCCAGTCAGGTGCGAGCCGCTGCATCTCTTGCCGCACTGCCCGGCAATCCAGATCGGGCGCGCCGAACAGCACTTCCAACGGCCGGGTGGTGCCGCGCCCTTCAGACAGGTTCGCGCCTTCCAACATTACTGTTCCGGCATAGGCGCGCGCCATGTTGACGTTCGCAGCGTTGGGGCTGGGGTTGATCCAGATCCGGCTCTCTGGCCAGCCAAAGCCCGCGCCATTGGGCTCCCAACCAGTCATTTCGATCACGCGATAATCGACATCGAGGTTAAAGTGTTCGACGAACCACTGCCCCATTTCGCCCATGGTCAGTCCGTGCCGCATCGGCATTGGCCCTGCCCCGACGAAGCTTTCGTGGCCCGGCAGCAAAGTCAAACCCTCGACCGGGCGGCCAGCGGGATTGGGCCGATCGAGCACCCACACCGCCTTGCCGGTGCCTGATGCAGCTTCGAGCAAGTAGAGCAGCGTGGTCAAAAAGGTATAGATCCGGCAGCCGAGGTCTTGCAGATCGAACAGGAACACGTCCGCGGTGCTCATCATCTGCCCGCTGGGGCGGCGCACCTCGCCATAGAGGCTGAAGACTGGGATGTTGTAATGCGGATCGAGCTCGTCCGGCGTCTCGACCATGTTGTCCTGCTTGTCGCCCTTGAGCCCGTGCTGCGGACCGAAGGCCGAGCTGACGTTTACCCCCGCGGTGATCAGCGCATCGAGCGAATGGGTGAGGTCGACCGTGACCGATGCGGGATGCGCGACCAGGGCGACACGTTTGCCCGCCAGCGGCGCGCGCAATGCTGGGTTGGCCAGCAGCCGGTCGATTCCGAACTGGACGCTCATACGCGCGGCTCGAGGCGGAGCGCGCGGCAGGCTTCGGTGTGAAACTCGGGCGCGCCGGGCTGGAAAGCGAGCGCCCAAAAGCGGTTTACGCCATCATCGTCGGCGATGATGGCATTGAGCGCGACCGTGGCCGGCAATGGCAGATCGGAGATGATCTCTGCTTCAAGCCGCAGTTCGGTCTCGCTCACCGCCACGCTGATCTCCACTTCGGCCGGAGCATCGCGCATGCCTTCGCGAAAACTATCGAATTCGTAACAGGCCCAGCGGGTCGAAGGAGACAGGTTGAACTCGCGGTACGATGTGCCATCATGGCTCCAGAAAATCTCGAAGCAGGTCGTTTTCCAGAGATTGTTGCAACGCCACGGCTGATCAACCGTCGGCATGGCAATTCGGCCAATGTCGCCCCGCGCCACAAACACGGCTCGGCAGCCGCCGGGGATCGGTGCAATCGCGGCTTCAATCGCAACCACCGATCCGGGGGCGCAGTGCGGATGCAGGCCAAGCTGGTTCATCCCCGCCCTATTGCCCGCAGCTTTGGCGCCGGGCAAGCGGGTCTTGGGCTTGGCGCATGTGCGTGCTAGGCGCGCGGCAATGGCTTACACTTCTTCCCTGCTCCGTTTGCTCGATGAGCGCGGCTACATTCACCAGGCCACAGATGCAGCCGGGCTCGATGCGTTGGCACAAAAGCAGGTGATACCTGGTTATATCGGCTTCGATGCCACTGCCCCTTCATTGCATGTTGGATCACTGGTCCAAATCATGATGCTCCGGCGGTTACAGCAAGCTGGGCACAAGCCGATTGTCCTGATGGGCGGCGGGACCACCAAGGTTGGCGATCCTTCGGGCAAGGATGAAAGCCGCAAACTGTTAACGGCTGAGGGGATTCAGGCCAACATTGCGTCGATCCGGCAAGTGTTTGAGCGTTACCTGACTTTCGGCGACGGGCCGAGCGATGCGGTGATGGTCGATAACGATGAATGGCTGAGCCAGCTCGGCTATGTCGAGCTGCTGCGCAATGTTGGCCCGCATTTCACGATCAACCGCATGATGACCTTTGATTCGGTCAAGCTGAGGCTTGAGCGCGAGCAGCCGCTGACTTTTCTCGAATTCAATTACATGATTCTTCAAGCCTACGATTTCCGTGAGCTCGCGCTGCACCATGATTGCCGCTTGCAGATGGGCGGCTCGGACCAGTGGGGCAATATCGTCAACGGGATTGAACTGACGCGGCGCATGGAAGGCAAAGAAGTATTTGGGCTAACCACGTCGCTGCTCACTACGGCCGACGGCGCCAAGATGGGCAAGACTGCTGCAGGCGCAGTTTGGCTGAACGAAGACGCGCTGCCCGCATATGATTTCTGGCAATACTGGCGCAATGCGGACGACCGCGACGTTGGGCGATTCTTGCGACTGTTCACGGACTTGCCGCTGGATGAAATAGCACGACTTGAGACACTCCCGGGCAATGAAATCAACGCTGCAAAAATCGTGCTAGCCAATGAAGTGACCCGATTGTGTCGCGACGAAGCGGCAGCGCAGGCCGCCGAAGCGACCGCGGCAACCACCTTTGCCGACGGCGGTCTGGGTGCTGACTTACCTGTTGTGGTAATGCCGAGTGAGGGGATTGCACTGGTCGATGCTTTA
>JAYTIS010000294.1:0-5005 GCA_043731725.1 Novosphingobium sp. | reverse complement strand
GGGCCGGCCAGCTCTTCCGCCATGCCTTCATCGGTCAACAGACTGAGGGTGGGATAGACCACCCCTGGGCTCGGCGCATAGTGCCCGCCAGACAGCTCTTCTATCGCCTTGATCAGCTCATACCCGTGACGCGGTGCTTCGGCGAGCAGGCCCAGCAGCGCCAGCCGCAATTCGCCCGAACCGAACATCCGGCCGCGCCCGCTTGGACCGCGCCGAACCGGCCCACGGCTTGACCCACGGCCGCCGCCAGAAAACGCATCACCCCAATCGGAGCCCCAATTCCGGCCCCAGCCGCCTCCAAACCCCGTCACTAGCATCGCGGCCATTGGCCCCACGCCGCGACCGCGTGGGCCGCATCCCTGCATTCTCATGTTTCTATTTCCTTTCATGATTGCTCTAAGATATATCTTTTAACCAATGATGCAAGCCCATTGGTGCAAATAGTTTTGCGAGCACCTATCTGATGCTGATGGCCGATCTGTTTGCTGCTGATGCTCCCGATGCCCCCGACGAGTTGCCGCGCGCCGATGCCCCGCTGGCCGACCGACTGCGTCCGCGTGGGTTGGACGCGATCATCGGGCAGGAGCATCTGACCGGCCCGGAAGGCGCGATTGGCCGGATGGTCGCCGCAGATCGCCTGTCCAGCATGATCCTGTGGGGGCCGCCGGGTACGGGCAAAACCAGCATCGCGCGGCTGCTCGCCAAAGCCGTAGGTATGCGCTTTGCCGCGATTAGCGCGGTGTTCTCGGGCGTGGCCGATCTCAAAAAGGCCTTTGCCGAGGCCGAAACCATGGCCAAAGCGGGGCAGCGCACCTTGCTGTTTGTGGACGAAATCCATCGCTTCAACCGCGCCCAGCAGGACGGGTTCCTGCCGTTCGTCGAAAAAGGCACGGTCACGCTGGTCGGTGCGACCACCGAGAACCCGAGCTTCGCGCTGAACGCCGCGCTGCTCAGCCGCGCGCAAGTTTTGATCCTGCACCGGCTAGACGCCCCAGCGCTGAGCGAGCTGCTGACGCGCGGAGAAGGCTTGGAAGGTCCGCTGCCGCTGACCGCGCAGGCGCGCGAGGCCTTGGTCGCCAGCGCCGACGGTGACGGCCGGTTCCTGCTCAATCAGGCCGAAACGCTGTATGCGGCGAAGCTGCCTGCCCCGCTAGATCCTGCGGCACTGGGCGTGTTCCTGCAGCGCCGGGTCGCGGTCTATGACAAGGACCGCGACGGGCATTACAACCTGATCTCGGCGCTTCACAAAGCCTTGCGCGGGTCCGACCCGCAAGCCTCCCTCTATTACATGGCGCGGATGCTGACCGCTGGGGAAGAGCCGCTGTACGTACTGCGGCGGCTGGTGCGGTTTGCCAGCGAAGACATCGGCCTGGCTGATCCGCAAGCGCTGATCCAGTGCCTCGCGGCCAAGGACGCGTATCAGTTCCTCGGCAGTCCAGAGGGCGAGCTGGCGATCGTGCAGGCCTGCCTCTACCTCGCCACCGCGCCCAAATCGAACGCCGCTTATACTGCGCAGAAGGCCGCGTGGGACAGTGCGCGCACCACCGGCAGCTTGGCCCCGCCCGCACACATTCTCAACGCCCCGACCAAGCTGATGAAAGACATCGGCTATGGCAAGGACTACGCTTACGATCACCAGGCCGAAGACGGTTTCTCAGGCGCGGACTACTGGCCCGAGGAGATGGAACCCCAGGCCTATTACCAACCGGTTGAGCGCGGATTCGAACGCGAGGTACGCAAGCGGATGGACTGGTGGGACAAACGGCGCGGCGAGCTTAAGGGGGAATGAGGCCGGACCGATTTAAGCACTTCGCCGCAATCGATTGGTCGGGAGCAGCGGGTGAGCGCCATGCCGGGATTGCGCTGGCGCTGTGCGATGCCAGCTCGGCCCCAGCGCTAGTTCATCCTGGCCACCGTTGGTCACGCGGCGAGGTGCTGCAGTGGCTCGAGCACGAATTGCCGGCCGACACGCTGGTCGGGTTTGATATGAGTATGTCCTTCGCCTTCGACGACCGGCAAGAGTACTTTCCCGGCTGGCTTGATAGCCCGGCCAACGCGCGCGCACTGTGGGCAATGGTCGAGCAAGTCTGTGGTGGCGACCTGCATCTGGGCGCGACCACATTTGCCGATCACCCCGGCACCGCCCCGCATTTCCGCCGCCACGGCGGGCGCGAGGGTGCAGCATTCGGTGGCGGCAGAGGACGGTTTCGCAAGACCGAGCACGCGCAAGCACGCGCCGGATGCCGCCCGTACAGCAATTTCAACCTGGTCGGCGCGGCGCAGGTCGGAAAAGGCAGCTTGGCCGGGATGCGGCTACTCCACCGGCTGCAGGACAAATTCGCGATTTGGCCGTTCGATCCCTTGCCCGACAGCGGATCGGTACTGATCGAGATTTACACCACGCTGGCGGCGATTGCTGCTGGGCGGACTGCGGCGCGCTCGAAGATTCGTGATTATGGTGCTCTTAATGTGGCGCTAAGTGCACTTAACAGCAAACCAGTGCCCGGGTCCGGCGCCATCACCGATCACGCCGCCGACGCGCTGATCTCGGCGGCGTGGCTGCGGCAAATCGCGCATGATCCGACCAATTGGTCGCCGACGCTGCTCACTCGGGAAATTGCCGCAACCGAGGGCTGGACCTTTGGCGCGCGCTGACGCAAAGGACGCCAGCACTTAAGTTCACATTGCCGGCTTAGCTCAGTTGGTAGAGCACCTGATTTGTAATCAGGGGGTCAGGGGTTCGAATCCTCTAGCCGGCACCACTTCCAAGGGAAACGCTCGGCAATGCTGGCGGACATGATCGAACGACTGCTGGAGCGGCACCTTGATGATGGTGCGCAGACGCGCGCCCGGCAGGGTGAATGGCTCGCCAGTATTTGGGCCGAAGTTGAAGAAATGGGACTGCCGCTTGCACTCTTGAGCGAGGAGCACGGCGGGTTCGGTCTCGATCCGGCCGAGCAAGGCGAAGCCCTGCGGCTGCTGGGTCGCCACGCGGTGCCGTTGCCCTTGACCGAGACGATGGGTGCCAACCGGCTGCTCGCACAGGCCGGGCTGCCTGTGGCCGAAGCTGCTGCCGGGCTGGCGCGCGCCGATCACGTAACGGTGATCGATGGCAAGCTGACCGGCGAAGTGCCTAGGGTTGCTTGGGGTGATAATCTCGATTGTTTGGCGCTGGCGGTGGGCGACACACTGTACCGGGTGCCGCGTGCAGGCTGGCAGGTGGCCGAGGCTGGCCACGCGCTCAACTTTCAGCCGCGCCCGACGCTGGCGATTGATTGGCCAATTAGCAAGTTAGGCGGTGCTTCCGCGCCGCTTCCGCACTGCCCATTGGCCGAGGGCGCGACCGTGCGCGCGTTCCAGATCGCCGGCGCGCTCGGGGCCGCGCTCGACATGACCATCGAACACACCAGCACCCGCGTGCAGTTTGGCAAAACGCTGTCAAAGTTTCAGGCAGTGCAGCATGAGCTGGCCAAACTGGCGGGCGAAGTCGCCTGCGCTACCGCTGCCGCCGATCTCGCGGCCGAAGCACTGGCGCGCGGCGATTTGTTGGGGGTGGCCGCAGGATCACTGCGCGCGCGCGAAGCCGCCGGGGCGGGCGCATCGATTGCCACGCAGATGCACGGCGCGATTGGCTTCACCCGCGAACACCGACTGCACCTTTATACCACCTCGCTGTGGACCTGGCGCGATGACTTCGGCGGGCAGGTGGCTTGGGCAAAACTTCTCGGACAAGCCGCACTAGCGGCGGGCGGCACAGGGTATTGGCCGATGGTGACAGCATTATGACCAGCATTCCCTTTCCCAGCCCCCCGGCCGATACCGACGCCGTGATTGCACTGCGCACTGAATTTCGCGCCTTCCTCGATCGCGAGCTGGCAGGTCGCAGCCCCCGTGCGCGCTCGGACAACTGGTACGGGTTTGATCGCGGGTTCAGCCGCGCCATGGGCCAGGCTGGCTACCTCGGCATGACCTGGCCCAAGCAATATGGCGGGCACGAACGCTCGGCCTTCGAACGCTACGTCGTGGTCGAAGAAACGCTGGCTTACGGTGCGCCGGTGGGCGCGCACTGGATCGCTGACCGGCAGAGCGGGCCGTCGATCATCAAGTTTGGCACCGAGGAACAGAAGGAAACGTTGCTCCCCCGGATTGCGGCCGGCGAACTGGCCTTTGGGATTGGAATGAGCGAACCGGATTCGGGCAGCGACTTGGCCGCGACCCGGACCAAAGCCGTGCGCGATGGCGATATCTACCGGGTTACCGGCACCAAGGTTTGGACCAGTTTCGCGCACGAAGCGGACTACGTGATCCTGTTCTGCCGCACCAGCGGTACGCCTGCTGATCGCCATGCCGGGACCAGCCAGTTGCTGATCGACCTCAAGAACACCCCCGGGCTGACGATCAAGCCAATCATCGATCTGGCCGGGCAGCACCACTTTAACGAAATGCATTTCGAGGACGCGGCAGTGCCGGCCAAGATGCTGCTGGGCAATGAAGGCGATGGCTGGAACCAGGTGATGAGCGAGCTGGCGTTCGAGCGCTCGGGCCCCGAACGGTTCCTGTCCTCGATTGAACTGCTTTATCAAGTGATCGAGGCGCTGAAGGGCCGCGATAGCGATGCGGCGCAGATCACGCTGGGCCGGGTAACTGCCCGGTTGGCGGTGCTGCGGCGCTTGTCACGTTCGGTCACTGCGATGCTCCAGGACAAGCAGGATGCGGGCTTGCAGGCCGCAATCGTCAAGGATGTTGGCGCGCTGTTCGAACAGGCCATGCCCGATATCGCGCGCGAACTGATCGATGCCGAACCCGATCCGTTGGCCGCCACCGCCTATACTGCGGTGCTCGCCAATATCACGCTAAACGCGCCCAGCTGGTCGCTGCGCGGCGGCACGCGCGAGATACTGCGCGGGATTATCGCGCGCGGTCTAGGAACGCGCTAGAACTAAAACGCCCGCATATCTTCGACGAGCGACACTTGCCCTCCCCGTATTAAGCGCGCACTTTCCCC
>JAYTIS010000293.1:0-1866 GCA_043731725.1 Novosphingobium sp. | reverse complement strand
TTGACCGCTGCGCTGACGATCTGGGCCGGTGGGCAGCTACTCTACCGGCAATGGTTTTGAAGCTGTTTCCCGCCTTTAGTCACCTCACAAGCGAGGCGGCAACGCAGGCGCGCAACAGTCTGGAAAAATTTGGCTCCCCGAGTTGGATTCGAACCAACGACCAAGTGATTAACAGTCACCTACTCTACCGCTGAGCTATCGGGGAGCGGTCCTTGCGGACAGGTCAGCGCCTATAACAGCGCCAATGCATTTGGCAAGCCGGTGCAGCTCAAAATTGGAACTGCTCGGCAAAGATGCGTTCTTCCAGCGTTTTACCCGGATCGAACAGCAGGGTCAGTTGCTGCTCGCGCGCTACCCGCACTTTGACCACTTGGATATCACGCAGTTCCTGCTGGTCAGCCACCACCGCCACCGGGCGCTTGTCAGCTTCAAGCACGCGAAATTCGATCTCATAATGATCGGGAATGATCGCGCCGCGCCAGCGCCGCGGACGGAACGGACTGATCGGGGTTAGCGCCAGCATGTTCGAGCCCAATGGGAGGATCGGGCCATTGGCCGAAAGGTTATACGCGGTCGATCCGGCCGGGGTGGCAACCAAAATACCATCGCAATACAGTTCGGGAATGCGAACCTTGGCGTTGACCGAAATTTCCAGCCGCGCGGTCTGGCGGGTTTCGCGCAGTAGCGAGACTTCGTTGATGGCCGAAAACGTATGCTGTTGCCCGCTGCCTGTGGTCGCGGTCATCGTCAGCGGGGTCACCGCCAGCGGCTTAGCCCGCGCCACCCGCTCAGCCAGCGCACGGCTGCTTTTGGGCCGGTTCATCAGGAAGCCTATCGTGCCCAGATTGATCCCATAAGCGGGGATCACTTGGCCCGCATCGAGCATTTGGTGCAGCACGTGCAGCATTTGGCCGTCGCCGCCGATCACCACTGCCACCTCTGCTTCGGCCAACGACACGAACGCATGCTCCGTGCGCAGCATGGCCGCGGCTTCTTGTGCGCGCGGGGTGTCCGAAACCAGCAAAGCGAGACGATGTTGCTTGGGCATGGCGCGGTCATAGGGGAAGCGCGGCCTGCTTGGCAATTGGCGGCGCATGTCCACCACCTTGCCCAACACTTTGGTAGGGCGATCCGTGCTAGGGCGGTGCGGATGAAGACGGTGCCCCCTCACGATGCGCCTGCGCGCAGCGATGCCCTAACTGGGCTCGTCGGGCGCGACGCCGCCGCCGCGCGGCTGGACGATTGGCTGACGAGCGGTGAGCGGGTGCACGCGTTGCTGGTCGGGTTCAAGCGCTTCGATGCGGTCAACCTCGCCTATGGGAAGGCTGCAGGCGATGCCGCACTGGCTGAAGTTGCCCTGCGGCTCCGGCATTTCGCGGCGGAAGAACTCGACGGTTTGTGGCTGGCGGCGCGCGGTGGGGGCGGGCAGTTTCTGCTGCTGGCCACCGAGCCGTGCAGCCGCGAGCGCTGGCAGCTAGGTGCCGGTCAATTGCTCGATGCTTTGGCGCGCCCGATCGCGACTACTTGGGGCACGCTGCGGCTTAGCCCACGCGGAGCGCTGCTGCGCGGGATCGAGGGCGAAAGCGCCGACTCGGTACTGGACCGGTTGGGGCAAGCACTCGACAGCGCGATGGCACAGCCCGGACGGCGACTGCTGTGGGCAGACGGCGAGGCAACGCGGGTGGGCATCAGCGCTGCGCAGCTAGAAGGCGACCTGCTGCGGGCGCTCGATCTGGGCGAAATCGAGGTGGTCTTTCAGCCGCAATTTGCCTGCGCTGACGACCGACTGGCCGGGGCAGAGGCGCTGGCGCGGTGGAATCATCCCAAGCTCGGCCGGGTCGGAGCGGGCGCACTGTTTGCAATTGC
>JAYTIS010000292.1:0-13551 GCA_043731725.1 Novosphingobium sp. | reverse complement strand
ACGCTGTGAACGAAGCCGAACAACCCATTCGCAAGCCGACCGCGACTGGCGGTCATCGGTTGTGGGTTCGGCTGACGCACTGGTTGATCGCGGTTGCCGTAATCGTTTTGATTTGCTCCGGCGTCACCATTTTAATGGTCCACCCGCGGCTCTATTGGGGCAATGCGGGGAACGACCTAATTCAGCCGCTTTTCGAAATCCCGATAGGCCCGAATGCCCACCCCGGCGGCTGGTCGCCCTCAACACCGTTCTTTGGATCGCCCAACAGCCCAGTAACGGCAAATCGGTTAGTCGAGCCTTGGAACGAGAACAGCTGGGCGCGTAGCCTCCATTTCTTGACCGCGTGGTGCTTTCTTATCGGGCTCCTCGCGTATTTAGCATTTGGCATTGCCACGGGTCATGTCCGGCGCAACCTGTGGCCGGGTCGATCGGAACTTGGGAGCCAGAATCTGTGGCTGGACGTCAAGTCGCATTTCCGTCTGCCAATTCCTGCCGTGACATCCGGCCCACCCTATGCGATTCTGCAAAAGCTGGCCTATGCGGTGGTGGTATTGGTAGCATTGCCGCTGATGTTTTTGACGGGGATCACCATGTCGCCGGCAATTGCTACAGACTATCCGATTTTGCTCGATATATTCGGCGGAACCCAATCGGCACGAACGATCCACTTTTTTACTTTCGCCTTCGTCGCGCTGTTCCTTCTAATCCATCTTGCGATGATCCTACTCACCGGACCGCTGCGCCAGCTGCGCGGAATGATCGTGGGAAATTGACATGGCCGATACGCGCTTTCATTTCTCTCGCCGCGCTCTGATCGGTGGCATCGCTTCGAGCGGCGGGCTGTTGCTCTCAGGATGCGATGAACAGGCGCCGACATATGGCAACATTCTGCGAATGGGCGACAACTTGACATACAACGCCCAGCGCCTGTTTTTATCGCGCAGCGGGTTGGTGCGTGAATATGATCGTTCGGAGATTACTTCGATGCCAGCCATCGGTACCGTCGATCCGGCACGCGCCGAAGGCGGCGAGGAATATGCCGCCTT
Source organism: Novosphingobium sp. (assembly GCA_043731725.1). Classification (GTDB taxonomy): domain Bacteria; phylum Pseudomonadota; class Alphaproteobacteria; order Sphingomonadales; family Sphingomonadaceae; genus Novosphingobium. Next base: position 12,505 of record JAYTIS010000292.1, on the reverse strand, counting down.
GCAACGCGGAGAGTTTGCCGGCTGGCGGCTTGAAGTCGGTGGCAGTGTAGACCGCCCGAGGACATTCTCGCTCGCTGAACTTAAGCGCATGAATTCCCGCACCCAGATCACCAAGCACATGTGCGAAGAGGGCTGGACTGCGATTGCCGAATGGACCGGAGTGCCGCTGCGCTCGATCCTTGAGGCAGTAGGCATCGGGCCTTCCGCTCGCTTCGTTCAGTTCCACAGCTTCGATCAATGGCATGACGGAGTGGACCTTATTGATGCCTTCCATCCGCAAACCATTTTGGCCTACGGTATGAATGGACGCGATCTGCCGATTGCTCACGGCGCGCCGCTGCGCCTCCGGGTCGAGCGACAGATCGGATACAAAAGTCTGAAGTTCCTGCGCCGAATAGTCGTCACAGACCACTTCGACGATTTTGGGAAGGATGGCTCGATGCAACACGGTTGGGCTTGGCACGTCGGGATCTAGCCACTTCTCGACCGTCAAAAGCCGGTTACCCTGATCTTTGTCACTCAGAGATTCGATGATTAGGCCGAACCTTTCCTCCCTTTTGAATGCTATAACTTGCTCAGCACCTTCCCCGGGTTCAAAATCCCCTGCGGATCGAGCGCCTTCTTCAGCGTCCGCATCAACGCAATCTCTGCCTCACTGCGCGTGATCGCCAGCCACTCGCGCTTTTCCAGGCCGATGCCGTGTTCGGCGGAAACCGAGCCGTGGTGCGGGACCAGTGCCTGATAGACGATTTCCTCGACGCGGTGGTGCGACGCGGCATCATAGGGGCGCGGGCCGATCACCAGATGCAGGTTGCCATCGCCGATGTGACCGAAGACGATGAATTTGGTCCCTTCGCCCCACTCTGCGTGAACCTTGGCCTCGACCGCTGCGACGTAGCCCGCCATGGCCGTGATCGGCAGGCTGACATCGAAGGTCACGCTGGGCGCGGCATAGCCAAACAGGCCTTCGATATCGTCGCGCACCGTCCACATCGCGTCGGCTTGCGCGCCGCTGGCGGCAATCGCGGCGTCGGCGATCAGCCCGCGCTCGAGGCAGTCACCCAGTGTTGTCTCAAACCGCACGGAGTCAGCCTCAGGATCGGTCCCACTCGCTTCGAGCAGCACGTAGTGCGAATGTCCGCGCGGCAAGGGCGGGGTGTGGCGGCCCGATTCCACCGCCAGCGGCAGGTAGAAATTGTCCCACATCACCTCGAACGCGGTCAGCCCAGCACCGAGGTTCTGGCTAAGTTCGACGAACAGCGCCTGAACATCGGCAAAACCATCCAACGCCAGCATTGCGGTCTGCGTAGAACGCGGCGCGGGGTGCAGCCGCAGCACTGCACGGGTGACGATCCCCAAGGTGCCCTCGCTGCCGATAAACAGCTGTTTGAGATCATAGGCGGCGTTGTTCTTGAGCAGCGCGTTCATGCTGGAGATCACCGTGCCATCGGCCAGCACCGCCTCCAGCCCCAGCACATTCTCCCGCATCATGCCGAACCGCACCACTGAGTTGCCCCCGGCATTGGTAGCGATCCCGCCGCCGATCGTGGCTGACCCGCGCGCGCCCCAATCGACCGCGAACTTAAGCCCGTGCGCGGCGGCGGCTTCCTGCACCGCTTGCACCACCGCCCCCGCCTCGACCACCAGGGTTCGTCCGACCGGGTCGGGCGATCCGATGGCGCGCATCCGTTCGAGCGAAATTTGGATGTCGTCGGTCGCGCAATCGGCACCGTGGACCAGCCCGGTCAACCCGCCGGCCGGGACTACGGTCTGCCCCTGGGAATGGCACAGCGCCATGATCTGGCTCAATTCTTGGGTGGAAGCCGGGCGCACAATCGCCATGGCCTGGCAAGTGCTGCGCCCCAACCAATCGGCCGCGCGGCCTGCCGCATCGGCGCCGGTCAGCACCCCTTGCGGCCCAGTGATTGCGGCGATTTGGTCGAGCAGTTGGGTCATGGCCACACCATTTCACCAACTTCTGTTCCTGTCGAGCTTCGTTGACGCACAGGCGCGGCGTCGCGACTTCGCTCCAACCACTTCGTCATCCCGGCGCAGGCCGGGACCCAGTCCGCAGAAAATGACGCCGCGAAGCGACTTGGTTTTCTTTGGACTGGGTCCCGGCTTGCGCCGGGATAACGGGGGGCTAACTCAAACCCGCTCGATGATAATCGCCGGGGCCATCCCGCCGGCCGCGCACATCGTGATCAAGCCGTAACGTCCGCCCGAGCGTTCCAATTCATCGAGCGCGGTACCGATCAGGATTGATCCGGTCGCGCCGATCGGGTGGCCCAGCGCCATCGCGCCGCCGTTGATGTTGACCTTGGCGCGGTCCAGATCGAGATCGCGGATGAACTTTTCGGCGACCACCGCGAAGGCCTCGTTGATTTCCCAGACGTCGATGTCGTCTTTGGTGAGGCCTGCCTTCTGGAGCACCTTCTTCGCCGCCGGAACCGGCGCGTTGAGCATCAAGGTCGGGTCATCGCCCTGGTTGGCATAGGCGACGATCCGCGCGCGCGGTTTCATCTTGTGCTCGTCGGCGTAGTCCTTCGAAGTAATCAGGATCGCAGCCGCACCGTCAACCACGCCCGAGCTGTTGCCGGCATGGTGAAAATGCTGGATTTCCACATCGGGATAGCGGCGATTGATCTGCTTGCGAAAGGTCGTCCCGCCAATCTCGAAATCAGCGATTTGCGTGAAGGCGGGCTTCAAGCCGGCGAGCCCTTCGGCGGTGGTCTCCGGGCGCGGGAACTCCTCGCGGTCCAGCGCGACCGAGCCGTCTTCGTTCAGCACCGGCACCACCGACTTGGCGAAGCGGCCTTCCTTGATCGCCACATCCGCGCGCTGCTGGCTGGTCAGGGCCAGCGCATCGAGCGCTTCGCGGCTGATCCCTTCGATCGTCGCGATGGCATCGCCGCACACGCCCTGATGGCTCTGCGGGTGAAGCGCGTCGAGCGCTTCGTGGCCCGATCCCATCAAGCGCGGTGGCAGTCCGGCGTTGGCCTGCTCGGCGGCAAAGGCGGTGGTGAAGCTCATCATTTCGGTTCCGCCCGCGATCACGCAGTCTTCCATGCCCGACATGACCGAGGCCGCCGCGAGGTTAACCGAGGTGATCCCGCCGCCGCAAAACCGATCAAGCGTGGTGCCGCTGGCGGACACGTCATAGCCCGCCGACAAGGCAGCCATGCGGCCCAGATCGCCGCCCTGCTTGCCGTTCTGCGATGAGGTTGACCAGATGATGTCATCGACGGTTTTGGTGTCGAGATGATTGCGCTCCTTGATCGCGCCCAGCACGGTCGCGGCGAGGTGCTGCGGGTGAAGGTGCGACAGCGCGCCCTTGCCGGGCTTGCCCACCCCGCGCGGGGTGCGAACGGCGTCGATGATATAGGCTTCGGCCATGCGAGGTCTCCTTGGGATTAAGCCAGCATGCCCGAAAGGCGCTGACGGATTATGGTTTCGGCGTCCGCAACGATGCGCGTGACGAGGTCGTGGCAGGTTGGAATATCGTGAATCAAGCCTTGGATCATACCAGCGCTCCAGATGCCGTGCTGGGTGGCGCCCGATTGCAGGCCTTCGCGCCCGCGCACGCCCTTGACCAGATCGGCGACCGCGGCGAAGTCTTTCCCCTCGCGCTCGGCTTCCATCACGGCTTGCGACACTTCGTTGCGGGCGACCCGCGCGGTGTTACGAAAGGTGCGAAAAATAAGGTCGGTGCCGCGTTCATCGGTCGCCACCATCGAATCCTTGAACGCCTGGTGGATCGGTGCCTCGACCGTGGCAGTAAAGCGCGTGCCCATGTTGATCCCATCCGCGCCCAGCGCCAGCGCTGCGGCCAGCCCGCGCCCGTCGCCAAACCCGCCGCTGGCGAGCAGCGGGATCTTGACCTTGTCCGCCGCCGCCGGGATCAGGATCAGCCCTGGAATATCGTCCTCGCCCGGATGGCCAGCGCATTCAAACCCGTCGATCGAGATGATGTCGACCCCGGCGCGCTCAGACGAGAGCGCGTGGCGCACGGCGGTACATTTGTGCAGGATCAGGATGCCGTGCGGCTTCATCATTTCCCACAATTCGCGCACAGCGGGCGTTCCGGCGGTTTCGACAATCTTGATGTTGCTGTCGATAATCGCCTGGGCATAGGCTTTGTAATCGGGCGCATTGATCGTCGGGAACACGGTCAGGTTCACCCCGAACGGCTTGTCAGTCATGCTCCGACAGCGCTCAATTTCTGCGGCGAGTGCACTGGCACTGGGCTGCGTGAGCCCAGTCAGGATGCCCAGACCGCCTGCGTTGGAGACCGCGCTGGCCATTTCGGCCACACCGACCCACTGCATGCCGCCTTGGACAATCGGATGCTCGATCCCGAGCATTTCAGTGATCCGGGTCTTAATCGCCATGCACTCGCCTCTTGTCCGCTGTGGTATGCGAATCGCGTTTAACCGATCAATTAAATTTGGCAATCGCTAACGGGCGCGGCTATTGCGCCGCGATGGCTTCAAATCCTGACCAAACTCGGCGGCCGACGCGTTATCACGGCGCAGCCATGGTACTGCACTGGGCGCTGGCGGCGCTGCTCGTGTTCCAGTTCGCGCTGGGTCTGCGGCTGGATACGATTGCTGCGGGCGGAGCCAAGTACACCGCTTATCAATTCCACAAGTCGATCGGGATCACGATCCTGCTGCTCAGCCTAGCGCGGCTGGGCTTGCGGCTGACGCTGCGGCGCCCCGTTGAACTGGGCTCCGGCGTACAGCGATTGGCAGCGCGGTTGGCGCATTGGGCGTTCTACGCGGTGATGATCCTGGCCCCGCTAAGCGGATGGATCATCGTTTCGACCGCGAAGCTTAAGGTGCCGACCCTGCTGTTCGGACTGGCGCTGTGGCCGCATTTGCCGCTGCCCGCCGCGTTCAATCAGCCCGCCGCGCTGGCGCATACTGTACTCGGCTGGTCTTTGCCCGCACTGATCGCGCTGCATGTGGGGGCGGTGATCTATCACCTGCGCCAGCGCGACGCCGTGCCGGCGCGGATGGTTCCGGCAGCCTTGCCCGTCGCAACGGGATTGGCGAGCGGAGCGGCGTTGCTGGCGCTGGGCGCCTGGCTGGGCACAGGCGGACCGATCCCCGATCTGTGGAGCAAGCGGCCCACTTCGGCCGTTGCAGTAAGCGAGGTCGCAACCGTCCCCAACCCATCAACACCGACGCCGCCCCCCGCTTCCCCCGTCCCAACCGAAGCCGCAACAGACGCGGCGCAGACGCTGAGCTGCGACTGGACGGTCCAGCCGGGCAGCCATCTAGGCTTTACCACGAAGTACAGTGCCGAGCCGATCACAGGCACCTTCCGCAAGTGGCAGGCGCGGATCCGGTTTTGCCCCGATGATTTGCCGCACGCCAGCATCGCCGCCACGATCAACCTGGCTTCGGCGGATACCCACGACGCCAGTCGCGACGAAAACCTCCAAGGGCCGAGCTTCTTCGACGTGGCGCGCTTTGCTCAGGCCCGCTTTAACGCGAACGGGTTCAAACTGCTGGCGCCCGGGCGCTATGCTGCGAGCGGCACGCTGTCATTGCACGGGGTCAGCCGCCCGGTGAAACTGGTGTTCAATCTCAAGCTGGCGGGGGACACCGCTGACGCTCAAGGCAGCACCACGCTCAGCCGGCTGGCCTTCGGGGTCGGCAGCGATGAATGGGCCGCGACCGACCAGATTCCAGACCCGATAACAGTCCAGTTCACGATTCGCGCCCACCGCGCTAATTGAGCGCGCAATGCCCGACCCGATTCGCCCCATCACGCCCTCCATCAGGGTGGCCGCGCTGTACCGATTTGCGCGGTTCGACGATCCTGCTGCGCTGCGCGCGCCGCTCGCTGCATTGTGCGCCGCGCAGGGGGTCAAGGGTACACTGTTGCTTGCGCGCGAGGGGCTGAACGGCACGATTGCCGGCAGCGCAGAGGGTATTGCGGCGGTGCTCGATCACTTGCGCACGCTGCCCCACTGCGCCGCGCTCGATGTCAAACTGTCGGCGGCCGCAGAGATGCCGTTTCACCGCTTGAAAGTGCGGGTGAAGCGCGAGATCGTCACCATGGGCCAGCCCGAGATCGATCCGCTGAGCGGCGCCGGGCATTATGTCGCCCCGGCCGACTGGAACGCGCTGATCAGCGATCCCGCCGTGGTGGTGATCGATACCCGCAACGATTATGAAGTCGCGATCGGGACGTTTGCCGGGGCGATCGATCCGCAAACTGCATCGTTCAGCGATTTCCCTGCCTGGTTCCGCGCGCACCGCGATCGCCTGCTCGGCCAAGGCCAGTCTCCCAAGGTCGCGATGTTCTGCACCGGCGGGATCCGCTGCGAGAAATCGACCGCCTTCCTCAAGGCCGAGGGGGTCGACGAGGTTTTCCACCTGCAGGGCGGGATCCTTAAATACCTTGAGCAAGTGCCAGCGGCAGACAGCCTGTGGCAGGGCGAATGCTTCGTATTCGATGAGCGGGTCAGCATCGGCCATGACCTGATCCCCGGCAACTACACGCTGTGCCGCGCTTGCCGCCGGCCGCTCTGCGCGCAGGACCGCGCCTCACCGCTGTTTGAAGAAGGCGCGAGCTGCCCGGCTTGCCACGGCGCGCGCAGCGCGGCACAGCGCGCCGGCTACCGCGAGCGGCACCGGCAGGAACTGCTCGCCATTGAACGCGGAACTGCCCATATCGGCGCGCCCGCCCAGCAACCATGATTCTGGAACCCTGATTCTCCTATGCTCAATATCTCTGACATCACCGTGCGGCTCGGCGGCCGCACTATCCTTGACGGCGCGACCAGTCGGCTCCCGCCGCGTGGGCGGATCGGACTGATTGGCCGCAATGGCGCGGGCAAATCGACGCTGGTGCGCGTAATCGCCGGGATGCTCGAGGCGGACACCGGTTCGGTCGATATGCCGCGCGGGGCCCGGATCGGCTACATCGCGCAGGACGCCCCGGGCGGCGCTGCCAGCCCGTTCGAAACCGTGCTCGCCGCCGATCTAGAGCGCGCCGCACTGATGGCCGAAAGCGAACATTGCCACGAACCGCACCGGCTAGGTGATATCCATGAGCGGCTGATCGCGATCGATGCGCATTCGGCGCCGTCGCGCGCGGCCCGGATCCTGAACGGACTGGGGTTCGATGAAGAAGCGCAAACGCGCCCACTCGAAAGCTTTTCCGGCGGTTGGCGGATGCGCGTGGCGCTCGCCGCGCTGCTGTTCTCTGCGCCCGACCTGCTGTTGCTCGATGAACCCTCGAACCACCTCGATCTGGAAGCGGTGCTGTGGCTCGAAGACTTCCTCCAAAGCTATCCCGCGACAATCCTGCTGGTCAGCCACGAGCGCGATTTCCTCAACAATGTGGTCGATCACATCCTCCACCTGGCGGGCGGCAAGCTGACGCTGTATCCGGGCGGCTATGATGCGTTCGAGCGCCAGCGCGCCGAGCGTCAGGCGCAGATCGCCTCAGCCCGGGCCAAACAGCAGGCCCAGCGCGATCATCTGCAGGAATATATTGCCAAGAACTCGGCCCGCGCCTCGACCGCCAAGCAAGCGCAGTCGCGTCAAAAGGCGCTTGCCAAATTGCAACCGATCGCCGAGCTGATCGACGATCCGTCGCTCAGTTTCGATTTCCCCAGCCCCGAAGAATTGCGCCCGCCGCTGATCACGCTCGATATGGCAAGTGTCGGCTATGGCGGCGATCCGGTGTTGAGTCGGCTTAACCTACGGATCGATCCCGACGAACGGATGGCGCTGCTGGGCCGCAACGGCAACGGCAAGACCACTCTGGCACGGCTGCTGGCCGCGCAACTGACCCCGCAGGACGGCGCGATGAACGCCTCGGGCAAGATGCGCGTCGGCTATTTCACCCAGTATCAGGTTGAAGAACTCGATCGCGCCGATACCCCGCTGCAGCACATGACCCGGCTGATGAAGGGTGCTTCGCCCGGCGCAGTACGCGGGCAATTGGGCCGGTTCGGGTTTTCGGGGCAAAAGGCCACCACCGAGGTCGGCAAACTTTCAGGCGGCGAACGCGCCCGGCTAGCCCTGGCGCTGATCACCCGCGATGCGCCGCACCTGCTGATCCTCGATGAACCGACCAACCACCTCGATGTCGATGCGCGCGAGGCGCTGATCCAGGCGCTCAACGGCTATTCGGGCGCGGTAATGATCGTCAGCCATGATCGCCACATGCTGGAAATGACCGCCGACCGGCTGGTGCTGGTCGATGCGGGTACGGCCAAGGACTTTGACGGCTCGATTGAAGACTACATCGCGTTTGTTCTGGCCAAAGACCCCGCCTCGGCGCGCGGCGGCAATGGCAAAGGTCCGGTGATCAACAAGAAGGAACAGCGCCGCGCCGCCGCCGAAGCGCGCGAACGCGCCAAGTCGCTGCGTGACAGCGCGGCCAAAGCGGAAGCCGAACTGGCGCGGCACACCCGGTCGCTCAGCGCGCTCGATCAGGCGATGTTCGATCCCGCCACCGCCCAGCCAGCGCTGGCCGGGCTGGCCATGTCCGAACTGATGAAACGCCGCGCCGCGCTCGCCCAGCAAATCGGCAGTGCCGAAGCGATCTGGCTCGAAGCCTGCGAAGCGCTCGAAGGAGCGGAAGGCTAGGCCAACTGCGGCCAAACAGAAGGGCTATGCAATTGGCCAACGTAGGCATAGCTTCGCTTCTGCAAGCACGCGAGCCGAACCGAGACGGTCTCGGGGCGGAATTTGCGCTGGGGAGGCAATCCAATGGCTGTGTCAGACCATGTCGATTTTGGCGACTTCATGGCGGGGGTGAAGCGCCGCAATCCCCATCAAGATGAATTCGTTCAGGCCGTGCAAGAGGTGGCCGAAGACATCTTCGATTTCATCGCCGACAAAGAGGATTACCACCAACAGCAGATTCTGCGGCGAATTGCCGAGCCTGACCGGGTGGTCTCGTTCCGGGTCTGCTGGGAGGACGACGCCGGGAATGTCCGCGTGCAGCGCGGCTGGCGGGTCCAGAACAACAATGCAATCGGCCCGTACAAGGGCGGGATCAGGTTCCATCCCAGCGTCACCGAATCGGTGCTCAAGTTCTTGGCGTTCGAGCAAACCTTTAAGAACGCGCTGACCGGGCTGCCGATGGGCGGCGGCAAAGGCGGCTCCAACTTTAACCCCAAAGGCAAAAGCGTGCGCGAGATTATGCGCTTCTGCCAGAGCTTCATGACCGAGCTTTACCGGCACATTGGCGCAGATATCGATGTTCCGGCTGGCGACATCGGGGTTGGCGGACGCGAAATTGGCTTCATGTTCGGGCAATACAAACGGATCACCGGCGAGTTTACCGGGGTGCTTACCGGCAAGGGCCTCGAATGGGGCGGCTCGCTGATTCGCACTGAGGCGACGGGTTACGGCGCGGTCTATTTCCTCGCTTCGATGCTGGCGACCAAAGAGCAAGACCTGCAAGGCAAGCGCGCGGTAGTCTCAGGCTCGGGCAATGTCGCGACCCATGCTGCCGAAAAGATCGTCGAGCTGGGCGGCACGGTCCTAACACTGTCGGATTCGGGCGGGTTCATTCACGACCCTGATGGGATCACGCAGGACAAGATCGACTGGGTCAAGACCCACAAGACGCACCGACGCGGGCGCATCGAGCAATACTGCGAGGCGTTTCCCGGGGCGACTTTCCATGCCGGCAAAACCCCGTGGGGCGTACCCTGCGATGTCGCCCTGCCCTGTGCCACGCAAAACGAACTCAATGGCGAGGATGCCAAGATGCTGGTCGCGAATGGCTGCACCGCCGTGGCCGAAGGCGCCAACATGCCGACCACGCTTGAAGGGGTGCATGTGTTCAAGGCGGCGAAAATTCTTTTCGCGCCGGGCAAGGCGGCAAATGCCGGCGGGGTCGCGGTTTCCGGGCTGGAGATGAGCCAGAATTCGGGTCGCCGCGCCTGGAAAGAGGATGAACTTCAGCAGATGCTCAAGGATATCATGGCCGTGATCCACACCAGCTGCCAAACCTATGGCACGCGCGACGGCGGCTATTGCGATTATGTCCGGGGGGCCAATATTGCCGGGTTCAAGAAGGTCGCCGATGCCATGCTGGCGTTTGGCGTGGTTTGATCGCATGGCCCAGGACATAGCAGCCGAACCGCGCAAATTTTCGGTCAACGCGATCCATCTGGTGCGCACCGCCACGCAGACCAATCTTTCGCTCAGCCAGATGGCCGATCAGAAGGCGAGCATCCTGATGGGCGCGACCTTCGTCGTGTTCACGATTGCGATCGGTCAGGCGCGCAGCGGGACCGTACCAATATCGCTGCTGGCGCTGGCTGGCTTCGCATTCCTCTCGGCGATGTGTGCGGTGGCGGCAATTCTGCCCTCAATCTCGGGCAAAGGGGGTGGAAACGCGCGGCCCAATATGCTGTTCTTCGGGACTTTCAGCCATATGAGCGAAGATGAGTTCGCTGACGGCATCTTGGCCGAACTGGGCGATGATGAACGGATTTACCGAACCATGCTGCGCGATATCCACCAAAACGGCATGGTCCTACAGCACAAGAAATACCGCTTCCTGCGGCTGGCCTATCTACTGTTCCTAAGCGGCCTGGTCGTCACCTTCGCGATTTTCCTGCTCGAGAGCCGGGCCTTGTTGGGCACAGTCCACGCCTGAGTTAGCGCAAGCCCAGGGCTCCTGCCTGCGCACGCAGTTGCGCGGATTGGCCCGGATTGGCTGTCACCGCCGTTGCAAGCGCGGCGCGGGCCTGATCTGTTTGGCCGAGATTTATCCGGCTGCGGATCAGCATAATCCAGCCATCGACATTATTCGGGTCACGCTTGAGCTTGTCTTCCAGCCGCGCAACCATCCCTTCGGCCATTTCGCGCTGCTGCGCCGGGCGCATCGCCGAAGCACGGCTGATATCCTCGGCGCTCGGTCCTGCGACAGACGGCATGGTCGGCGCGGGCAAAACCGGTGAAGCCAGCGGCGCGGGCTGGCGCACAGCCGCGAGCCGTTTGCTGACTTCGATCCGATTGATCTTGCCAGCCTGCTCAATCGTGCGCCGCAGGTCTACTTCCCACACCGCACCGGGGGGCGTATCGGAGAGCAACGCCAACCAGCTGTCGACGGCGCCCTGATGATCGCCGGCCAAGTCCTTCTTCACAGCCAGGAAATAGCGAGCGCGCGGATCGCGCGGATCGCGGGCCACTGCCTGCTCAAAATCGGCGATCGCAGCGGCGGGCATCGGATCGTGCGGGCTGGCCATGACCCGCGCCTCGCCCCGACCCGACCACAGCGCTGAACGTTGCGGCGCGAGCCGCAAGGCTGCGTCAAAGGCTGTGATCGCTTCGTCGAACCGGCCGCTGTCAAAATAGGCTCCGGCCAGCGCCGACCAGGCCTCGCCGTCATCAGGCTGGTCTTTAACTCGCGCTTCGAGCGTGGTCAGCGGATCGCTCGCGATAGTGGCAGGCGCCGTGGGCGAAGTGCCGCGAACCAGGTTCTTGCCGATCGCAAATCCTGCCACCGCCAAGGCGAGCAACAGCAGTACCGTGCCCCCGCGCCCGCGCCGCTGCAAAATCTGGGTCATAAAGTGGATCGTTCTCCGCGCTGGCTGCGGTATGGATTAGCCACCGCGTTTGTGCAACTATCAGCGCGGAGCGGTTGAGCGGGCAGTTTAAGGGGTTTCAGTGACAGATCGGGTGCGCATTGCGATCGTCGGGTCCGGCCCTGCCGGGCTTAGCGCTGCAGCGCGGGCAGCAGCGCTGGGGCTGAGCCATGTGCTGATCGAAAAGGCCGACCATCTGTGCGATACGATCTTCAAATACCAAAAGGGCAAGCACGTGATGGCGACCCCCAGCAATCTGGTGCTGCGGGCCGATCTTGATTTTGATGCCGGCCAACGCGAGCGGATCCTCGGCAACTGGGACGAACAAATCGCGGCGGGTAAAGTCAATGTCAGATTGAATGCCGATGTTATCGAAATATCAGGCGAAAACGGAAATTTTGCGCTTAACCTGAAGGGCGGGGAGACGATCCACGCCGAAGCCGTGATTCTGGCCATCGGCACCCAAGGCAATCCCAACCGGTTACAATGCCCCGGCGGTGATCTGCGGCATGTGCAATACCAGCTCAACGATCCCGGCGAATATGTTGACGAGCATATCACCGTGGTCGGCGCGGGCGATGCCGGGATCGAGAACGCGCTGGGTCTGGCGGCCGACCCGGCGCAGCGCAACGTGGTCACCATCATCAACCGCACCGCCGATTTCTCGCGCTCCAAAGCCGCCAACGTCAAGCTGATGCAGGATGCCGCCGCAGCCGGGCGGATGACGATCATGACCGAGACCAGCCCGGCTGAAGTGCGCCCGGGCGAGATCGTGTTTGACACCCGCGATGGGCAGGAGACGATCCGCTGCGACCGGATTATCGCGCGGATGGGCTCAAACCCGTCGCGCAAATTCGTCGAAGCCTGCGGGATCGAGTTCAGCAGCCCCGATCGTGAGGCGTTCCCGGTGCTGTCCCCGGCGTTCGAGAC
>JAYTIS010000291.1:0-7087 GCA_043731725.1 Novosphingobium sp. | reverse complement strand
TGCAGCAACAAGTCGCCGAGTTCGTCCTTAAGCGCGGTCATGTCATCGCGCTCGATCGCGTCCGCAACTTCGTACGCTTCCTCGATCGTGTACGGCGCGATCGTGGCGAAGCTTTGCGCCAAATCCCAGTCGCAGCCGCACGTGGGATCGCGCAAATGCGCCATGATCGACAGCAGCCGCTGGAGGGCGACGGCAGCAGGAGTGGGTGTTGTCAGTTCGGACATTTCAGATTGATAATATATATTATGTTAAATAAAAGAAAGGTACCAGCGCGGATGGCGGCCGCGTTCACACCTTCACCTGGCTGATGATAATCGTCAAAACGCCGATAATTGCAGCCCAGATCAGCGCCATCTTGACTAGCTGGTTCCAGCCGAGTGCGTGACTGCGCAGCGCATTCCAATTTATTGCTAGCACCATCACGGTACCAATGACTGCCGTCAGCAGTGCTCCGGTGGTCATCATGCCGCAACCTCCAGGCCGTCGTATCCCACCAAGACATGTGCCGGTACTTCACCGCAGAGCGTGGCATAATCCATACTCTTGTCGAGATGTGTCAGCACCGCCTGGCCGGCGCGGACCGCTTCGGTTAATTCCAGCGCCATCGCCAAATTGGCATGTGTTGGATGCGGATCGCGGCGCAAGCAATCGACCACTAAGACATCGACGCCCGCGAACAAATCGACCATTTCACGCCGAATTTCGCTGAAGTCCGTCGCATATCCGATTGATTTGCCTTCATAATCAAACCGAAACGCGGTGCTTTGCGCCGGTCCGTGCGGCATCTGGCACCAGCGCACCCCGAACCCGGCGCACATCCGCAGCGGCTCGAGCGGTTCGAGTGACAGGATCGTCGGATAGCCTTCCTGTCCGGCAAAGGCATAGCCAAACCGCAACCGCAGGCGCCGCGCGGTTTCTTCTGCGGCGTAGCCCGGAATTGGCGCCGCGCGGCCATAGCGCAGCACGCGCAGGTCATCGATCCCGTGGACGTGATCGGCATGGTCGTGAGTCCAGAACACCGCATCAATCCGGTCTATCCCGCCATCGAGCAACTGGATACGCAAGTCGGGCGAAGTATCGACCAGCAGGCGGCTCCCCGCTGAGTTCTCAACCAAGATCGACACGCGCGAACGGCGGTTTTTGGGCTCGGCCGGATCGCACAGGCCCCAATCGTTGCCGACGCGCGGCACCCCTGTCGACGTACCACAGCCCAGCAAGCGAACCTTCACAAGCCAGCCTTAGTGAACAGCCGCGTAAAGTTTCGCGTCGTAGATTCAGCCAGACGTTCGGGCGTCACGCCGCGCAAAGCCGCCACGAACCGCGCCGTGTCAGCGACAAACCCGGGCTCACACATCCGTCCGCGATGCGGCACTGGCGCGAGGAACGGAGCGTCGGTTTCCACCAGAATTCGATCTTCGGGTAGTTCCGCCGCAATGGCCTGCAAGTCTTTGGCATTTTTAAATGTAACAATCCCAGACAAAGAGATCGTCAAACCCAGTTCAAGCACCTGACGGGCAAAGTCGGCAGAGGCAGTGAAGCAATGGATTAGCGCGGGGTAAGCCCCCTGCTCCAGCTCATCGCGCAGGATTGCGGCAGTGTCTTCCTCGGCATCACGGGTGTGTACGATCAGCGGCAGTCCGGTTTGCCGGGCCACCGAAATATGGCGGCGTAGCAAGGCCTGCTGGGTTTGGCGATCAGACTTGTCGTAATAGTAATCGAGCCCGGTTTCGCCAATTGCGATGACTTTGGGATGGTCAGTCGCCGCCAGCAGCGCGGCTTCACCCAGATCGGCGTGGCCATCGGCCTCGTGCGGGTGAATCCCGACCGAGGCCCAAACATCAACCTCGCGCTCCGCAGTCGCGATCACCTGATTCCATTCGCTCTGGCGGGTTGAGATCGAGAGAAAGCCCCCTACCCCGACCGCACGCGCGCGCTCCAGCACCCCGGCCTGATCCTCGACCAAGCCCTTATATTCAAGGTGACAATGCGAATCGATCAGCATCAGACCGCTGCTTCTGCACGTAGTTCGAGGCGGGGGAAGAGCGGAGTGGGGGGGGCTAGGCGGAAGCCTGAGGCACGAAGCCGGTCGTACCAAGTGTCGTCCAAAAATGCAGTATAACTGCGCTCGTCAGCAGGTATGCCCATTTGATCGAGCAGCGCCGTCGAAGACGCAGGGATTATCGATTGAATCGTAATGGCTAAATCCCGGATACAGATAAAGAGCGTTGCGAGAACCGCCATCATGCGCTCTGGATCGGTCTTGCGGAGTGCCCAGGGCGCCTGTTCATCGACGTATTGGTTGCACGAGTAAACGCAGCCCATCCAAGCTTCAATTCCCGGTGAAAATTCAAGTCTTCCGAAATTACGCGGCAAATCTTCGTGTGCAAGTTGTCGAATAAAATTCCGTAATTGCTCGCAACGAAGCCCAAACTCAGGCGACATTTCATAATTATCCGCTTGCTCCGGAAGCTCCCCATCCAGATTCTTTGCGATCATGCTCAAAACCCGTTGCGCCAAATTGCCAAAGCTGTTCGCCAGCTCGGCATTGCAGCGCGTGACGATGGCTTCCTCGCTCCAGGTGCCGTCTTGCCCAAAGCTGACTTCGCGCATAAAGAAATAGCGTAGCGCATCCACGCCATAACGCTCGGCCAGTTCGAGCGGATCGGCGGTATTGCCAGCGGATTTTCCCATCTTTGAACCATCGCGGGCAAGCACGAAACCATGCCCGAACACCTGTTTGGGCAGTGGCAGCTTGGCCGACATCAGGAACGCCGGCCAATAGACCGTGTGGAACCGCACGATATCCTTGCCGATCAGGTGGAGGTCGGCCGGCCAGTATTTGCCCCAGTCGCCGCTTTGATCAGGATAGCCCAGCGCGCTCATATACGCGGTCAAGGCATCGACCCACACATACATCACATGGTCGGGCGAGCCCGGGACCTTCACCCCCCAATCGAAGCTCGTGCGTGAGACGCTAAGATCGCGCAGGCCCCCTTCGACGAATTTGACCACCTCATTGCGGCGGGTTTCAGGGCGGATGAAGTCGGGATTGGCGGCGTAGTGATCGAGCAGTGGCCCGGCATAGGTCGACAGCTTGAAAAACCAGCTTTCCTCCGCAGTCCATTCGACCGGCGTGCCTTGGGGTGAGAGCTTGACGCCCCCTTCCCCCGCGATCAGTTCCTTTTCTTCATAAAATGCTTCGTCGCGGACCGAATACCAGCCTTCGTAGCGATCGAGGTAAAGGTCACCGTTGGCCTTCATCGCATCCCAAATCGCCACACTGGCGGCATGATGGGCTGGTTCGGTGGTGCGGATAAACCGGTCATAAGAGACGTTAAGTTTATCGAACATATATTTGAAGTAAGACGACATTTCGTCACATAACGCTTGCACTTCGACGCCTTGTTCGCGGGCGGTCTGGACCATCTTGAGGCCGTGCTCATCGGTCCCCGTAACAAACCGCACGTCGCGGCCCTGCATCCGCTGGAACCGTGCGATTACATCGGCGGCAACCGCTTCATAGGCATGGCCGATGTGCGGGCGGCCATTTGGGTAAGCGATTGCGGTGGTAATGTAATAGGGTTCGGCCATGGCCGGCAGTGCACTTTCTGGCTAGTTCAAGCCGTCTCTCTAGGCATCGCCAGCGCGGCCAGCAAGGCCCCGAGTTCCATCGCCACCAGCCCCGGATCGAAGTTATAGGTCGGCAATTGCGCGCCAAGCCGCACCAGTTGCACGTGAGCGTCGATCACCGCGCCGTCGCGCGCGGCCTCGCGCCCCAATTCGGCAGCGACCACTGCCCGGGCCAAATCGATGGTCGCCTGCTGGCGTTCACGATCCGGTCTGGCCCCGATTTCCTCGGCCAAGGCCCCGCGCAGCGCGAAATGCTCGTCACCCTCGGTGATCAGCCGCAGCATCAGTGCATGGAGCTGGCCGAGATCCTGCGTGACGAATTCAAGCGCTGCGCCGGGGGAACCTTCGGCGGCGGCGACTGCTGCGGCGCGGGTTGCGGCGTCCGCCTCGGGCGTTTGCTCGCGCAGGATCGCGTCAACCTGGTCGCTGGCCAACGGCGCAAAGCGCAACACCCGGCAGCGCGAACGCAGCGTTGGCAGCAGGCGCCCAAGCCGGTGCGTGACCAAAAGGAAAAAAGTGCCCTGGGGCGGTTCCTCTAAGCTTTTGAGCAGGGCGTTGGCAGCGTTTCGTTCCAGATCATCCGCTGGATCGATGATAATCGCGCGGCGACTGCCCAGTGTCGGCCGCGTGGTCAGGCGGCGTTGGAGCGTGCGGATCTCGTCGATCGGGATCGAGCGTTTGCGGCGATACGGCTGGCCGTCCTCGCGATTTTTGACCTCTTCCTTATTTTCGGGCGGATGCTCTGGGATCAGGATATCGGGATGCGCCTCGATCCGAGGCTGGGTGATGCCGGGTTCGGCCACCAGTTCGGCGGCCGCGGCGCGCGCGAATTGCGCCTTGCCCAACCCTTTGAGTCCAGTCAGGATCCAGGCGTGATGCATTCGCGCCGATCCCAGCGCGCTGTGCCATTCGCGCCAGGCTTCGTCATGGCCGATCAGGGTGCTCATGGCACGGCCAGCAGTGTGGCTAGGGCTTCCAGCACTGCCGCAAAGACCATATCAGACGTATTGGAACCATCGATGCGGACAAATCTGTCAGGATCAGAATCGGCAATGCGTGAAAAGGCCGCTGCGACCCGTGAATGAAAGCCGGTGTCTCGTCCGCCAATCCGATCAGGAGCGCCAAGATCGCGGACGCTTGCTCGTGCAGTGGCAATTTCAGCTGAAACTTCGATCAGAAGGGTTAAGTCAGGCAGCAGACCCAAGCTGCCCACTTGGTGCAGCGCCAATACGTCAGAGTCTGAAAGACCGCCGGCCCCGCCTTGATAGGCCCGGCTCGAATCGACAAACCGGTCACAGATCACCCATTTGCCCGCATTTAATGCCGGCCGGATTAAGCGCTCCACGTGATCGGAACGCGCCGCAGCGAAAAGTAGAGCCTCGGCGCGCGGATGCCAGCCATCCCCCTCGGTGCCGAGCAGCAAGCCGCGAATGGCTTCCGCCCCGGAGGTTCCGCCGGGCTCTCGCGTGACAACGCAGCTAATGCCGCGTTCTTCAAGAGCAAGCGCGAGCAAGCGCGCTTGAGTGCTCTTGCCCGCGCCCTCGCCGCCTTCAAAGGCGATAAATTTGCCGCGCGTCATGCCAGCAGTCCTAGCAGGCCATTGACGATCCTGTCGATTGGTCCTGCACGGTTAACAGTCAGGTGAGTCACTAATGCAATGGCAGGCACCGGCGGTTCAGCGAAGCTGGCTCTAGCCGAGCGGCGAAGTCAGAGTGGCCGGGTTATAATGCCTAATCCGCACGCTGGATTCGAGCGTCGCTATACCCGGCCGCCTTGACCTTCGCCAGCGCCGCTTTGGCTTGGCTGTCTGACGCGTAAGGCCCCATCCGCACCCGCCACAACTTGCCTGCGGGGCTGACCGTGCCGTCGATGTTGCTCGCCACAGCTTGAGCATTGTCCCGGCTGCCAAAGGCCCCAACTTGCACGGCGTATTTGCCATGCGCGGAAGCGGCAACGGGCTTTGATGGCGGCGCGGGGGCTGGAACAGATGCAGGCTTTGATAGCGGCACTGGTAGCGGTTTGGCGGGCCTGCCGTTTATCAGTACTGGCGCAGGTAACGTGGCCGGCTCGGATGCCGGGTTCATCAGCAGCGGCGCACGCATGATCCCTTCCTGCTGATCGAGTTTGCGGCCCAGCACCGTCAGTAGCGACTTGGGCGTATCCATTCGCGCTGGAGCGGGCTGGCCCACGCGCAACAGGGCCCGATCTTGTTCAACCGGATTGACCCGGCGCACCCGGATCGCAGCGTGCGGTACCGCCGCCACACCAAGCTGGGCAGCGGCAGCCGGCGAAAGTTCGACCAGCGCCTTCCCGCGCATCGGCCCGCGTCGTTCAACCCGGACCAGGATGGTCTTGCCAGTATCGAGCGCAGTCACCTCGATGTAACTTGGCAGCGGTAACGAACGGTGCGCGGCTGAAACTGCGTTGCCGCCATCGGGGCCCTGATCGGCAAAGCCAACCGCATCATAATTCATCGTATCGGATGGGGTGTAGGTGATCCCGTCAACTGTGAAAGGCGCGCCGATCACCATCGGAAAGTCGGCTGCGGGTCCGCCCATGGCAGTGGCCGTTTGTCCGGTATCATACGGCCGCGCGCCACCGCCGCATGCAGCCAGCAAGCTTAGCGCCGCAAGCCCCAGGAAATGTTCAGCGGACAATCTCATCTGCAAGCAACCCCACCGACAACGCGTAGTAGTTCGAGCAGTTATAATGCAGGATAACGCGATAATTCCCGGTTAATAGGAATGCACCATTCCCGGGCCCGTCGGGTTCGAACAGGGTCGCCATGGTCTGATCGGCGATTGGGGCTTGCGGGGCGAATCCCATGGTCTTCCATTCGCCAACGGTTCGCCAAGCCGAATGGCGTGCGTGCACTTGGCGGCAGCTGGGCGCTTCAAGCTTCTCGGGCAGTGCCTTCCGGTCGAACGCCGCCGGCACTGACACCCGCACCCCCCACGGCTCGTCTCGGCGCCACCCGGCATCGCGGAAATAGTTGGCGATCGAGGCGAGCGTATCGGCGCGGCTATTCCAAATATCGGCGCGGCCATCGCCATCGCCATCGCGCGCAAGTCGCAAATAGATCGTCGGCAAAAACTGCGGATTGCCGAACGCACCGGCCCAGCTACCGACCATTTGGCTGCGGGGCACACCGCGATCTGCCATCTTGAGCAGGGCGATGAATTCCTGAGCAAACAGCTCGCGGCGGCGACCTTCATAGGCCAGCGTGGCGAGCGAGCGCGCCAAATCGAAATCACCTTTGACGCGGCCGTAAAAGGTCTCGTGCCCCCAGATCGCCAGCAGAATCTTGCGCGGCACGCCGAATTCGGTCTCGATCGCCGGGGCAAGTGCCGCTGTCTCGGCCAGCATGGCGCGTCCGCCATCGATTCGTGCGGCATCGACATGGTCGCGGTAATAGGGCCAGAATGCGGGCGGGGAATTGGGCGTGCTGCCCGGCTGC
>JAYTIS010000290.1:0-11519 GCA_043731725.1 Novosphingobium sp. | reverse complement strand
GACATGGTGTTCCTCCTCTGTTGCACCACAAAACGGCCAGCACCGCGCATCGTTCCCGACGCCCACGGCTTGCCTTAAAGGCCGCATCCTGATTTGATCTCAGCAACCCCTCGAAGCGGAGCCCGCGATGACCGTCTATATCGATCCCAGTCCGGAAAACTGGCAGCAGTTTAAAGACCTGCCGCGCGACCGCCCAATCCACATGCTCAACCTGATCAAATTCCATGATCTGGCGCATTATCCGCCGGATCATCCCGACCACGCCAAGGGCGTCACCGGGCGCGAGGCATACGGAAAATACGCCAATGGCTTTCGCGCTATCGCCGAACGGTTGGGTGCCAAGATGGTCTGGCAGGGTGAAATGCAATGCGTTGTCACCGGCCCGGCGGATGAGTGGGACGAGGCATTTGTAATGGGCTATCCCGATGCCAAGGCGTTCTTTGCGATGGTCATGGACGACGGCTACAAAGCCGAGGTTGTGGCGCATCGCACCGCGGCGGTGAAGGACAGCCGGTTGATCCGATTTGCGGGCTAGGCATCTTTCGTGACCAATATTCGGATATCTTCGGTCATTGTGTTGTTGAGCGTGATCAACCGGTGGAGGTCGTCGCTGATCTCCAGCAAGGCTTCGGCATCCTTGTAAGTCTGGAAGGCTTGCTTGTCTGACGCGGCTGCCGAAACTTTCTGTCCAACCATGATAATCGATAGCAGCACCAGTTGCAGAAAGGTCTGCGCCACCCATGAGACCAGCGGTCCGGTTCCGCCCGATATTGCCGCCGGCAGGCTGATCAGCGCCAGCGCCGTGAATGCATAGGCGCACCACATTGTACCCACTGCATTGGTTATTGAAATCGCGAGCCAACCGTTAAACCCAGTGTGTTCGGATTTGCGGGTCGCGATGCCTTCATCTTTGCGGTGAGCGAGACGGGGGTGAACGGGGTGAATTTTGGCAGTATCGTTCATGGCTGATGGCTCCTGACAGTGGCACCCCCCGCACTGTAACAGGATGGACGCTGCGCCAAGCGCCTATATCAACTTAAGCTGCCCGCCCGCACTTGGCCGCTCGAACTGGCTGCTGTCGAGCACCAAGCGCTGCTCGTTCATGCCCAGCCGCCGGGTCGCAATTCGGAAGCGCGCACGGAAAAGATCGGCCCAGGTGCCCAGAGGTTTCATTCGAGTAAAGAAGCCGGGGTCGTTGTCCTTGCCGTGCCGCATTACCTGGACAGTGTGCATCACTTTATCGGCGCGCTCGGGGAAGTGGGCTTCGAGCCATTCGCGGAACAGTGGCGCGACTTCGTGCGGCAGCCGCAGCATGATCCAACTGGCCGAACGCACGCCGTTTTCAGCGGCGCGCGACAGGATGCCTTCGATAAATTCGTCGGTGATCGCGGGGATCACCGGGGCGACCGAGACGTGCGCAGGGACACCAGCTGCGACCAGTTGGCGCAGCGCATCGAGCCGTTTGGCCGGTGCCGATGCGCGCGGCTCGAGTAAACCGGACAAGCGGGGGTCGAGACTGGTCACCGACAGGCCTACAGCCACCAGACTCATACCAGCAAGCTGTTCAAGCAGGTCAAGATCGCGCACAATTCTTGAACTTTTCGTAGTGATTGTAACGGGATGGCGTGTTTCAAGGCATACTTCGAGCACTTGTCGCGTAATCTGGTAGCGGTCTTCAATCGGCTGGTAAGGATCGGTGTTGGTGCCCATCGCAATCGGGGCGACTTTGTAGCCAGGCTTGGCGAGCGTCTCCCTTAGCAGCGCGGCGGCATTGGGCTTGGCGAACAGCTTGGTTTCAAAATCCAGCCCGGGAGACAGGTCGTGGTAAGCGTGCGTCGGCCGGGCATAACAATAAACGCAGCCATGCTCGCAGCCGCGATAGGCGTTGATCGAGCGATCGAACGGAATATCGGGCGACTGGTTAAAGCTGATGATCGTGCGCGCGTGCTCTTCGGTCACCTGCGTGCGCAATTTCGGGGTCGGGCCGTCGATGGCTTCGCGTTCGTCGAGCCAGTCCAGATCGGCCTCGCGTGCGGCGAGGCCGAAGCGCTGAGGCACTCGCGCGGACGGAGCGCCGCGGCCGTGAATCGGGGGAAGCGAGGGCATTTTTGGGTTAGAACATAAAAAGAACAAAATTGCAAGGAGCGCGCGTGTGCTTCGACAGGCTCAGCATGAGCGGATGTTTAGTGCAAATTCGCAAATTGGGATGGACCACTCCCAAGTCCCACCCATGCTGAACCTGTCGAAGCACACGCGCTAGGCCAGCCTTGCCTAAACCTCGCGCAACCTGGGCATCAATTCGACGAAATTGCACGGCCGGTTGCGGCTATCGAGCTGCTCGGCGAGAATTCCATCCCAGCCGTCTTTAACCGCGCCATTCGATCCGGGCAGCGCGAAGATATAGACCCCGCGTGACAGCACTGCGCAGGCCCGGCTTTGCACGGCCGAAGTGCCGATTGTTTGATAAGAAATCCACCGGAACAGCTCGCCGAAGCCCGGAATATCCTTGTCCTTGATCCGGTCGAGCGCTTCGGGGGTAACGTCGCGCCCTGTCAGGCCAGTGCCGCCGGTGGTTATGATCGCATCGGCTAGGCGCTGATCAATCCAAGTGTTGAGTCGGCTGACGATCGCGGCGGGATCATCACGCTCGATCGCCCGCGCGGCCAGGCTATGGCCGGCCGCCTTGATCCGTTCGACCAGCAAGTCGCCCGAGGTATCATCGGCTCCGGTGCGGGTGTCCGAAATGGTCAGCACCGCGATCTGGATCGGCTTGAACTGGCGCGCCAGATCAACGGCCACGTAGCACCGTTCCATCGGCGCGCATCCGCACCGCCAGTGAGCCGGTCAGCCCGGGGAAAGTCGGCCACATGCCTTGCGCCAATGCCATCCGGCTTTCCGATGGGCCGCCCGCCTGGCGCTCGTACATCCAGTAATTGCGCATCACGATATTCACATAGCCTCGCGTCTCCCAATAGGGAACGCTTTCCATCCACAGCAGCGGATCGCCCTTGTCCTTGATCTCGCTGTTCCAGCGGGTGATCGGGGTAAGCCCGGCATTGTAAGCCGCCATGACTTTTGGCAGCAGCCCTTGCGTGCCGGGCGCATTGCGCAGCGTTTCAAGATGCTGTTGCCCGAAGGCCAGATTTACCTCGGGCTTGGCCAGATCGCGTGCATTGCCAGCCACGCCCAGCCCGGCCGCATGATCGCGCGCGGCGGACGGCATGATCTGCATCAGTCCCTTGGCCCCAGTCTGGCTGGTGGCATTGGTGCGAAACACCGATTCCTGGAGCGTGTGGGCATAGACCAGCGCCGGATCGACTTTCCACCCGGTGACTGGGGTCCATTTGGGGGTGGGGAAACGCGCGGCCGGTTCGGCCCGCCCACCCGAAGGCACGTTGTATGCCATCCATAGTTGCGCAGCTGGCATGCCCAGGCTGCGCACCAGTCGCGACAGCGGCTGGTATTGACCGGGATCGCCGATCCGCGCCTGGTGCCGCAGCACTTCGTCAGCCAGCGCGTCCTCGCCGATTTCCGACAGCATGACTGCGGTGCGGACATTTGGCACATCGCGCAGCATTTGCCAGTCAGCAGCGGTGAAATCGGGCGCCTCGTGCGTTTTGGGCAGCACCGCGCCCAGCTGTTCGGCGGCGAGCATTCCGTATAGCGTCTCGTCCATTCGCGCCGCCTTGCGCAGCGGTGCGGCGGACTGATCGGGCAAGCGGCAGCGCACCAGCGCACGGCTTTGCCAATAGTACGCTGCTGCGGTCAGTTCGGCATTCTCGGAAGCCTGAGCGGTCTTGGCGAAAGCGTCCGCAGCCCCGGTGCAATCGTCCATCCGCCAGGCCGCCAGCGCCGCGATCCACCACGCTTCGGCCACCCACGGACCCGCACTGGCCTGCGCGGTTTGGGCCAGAGCATAAGCCGAGGCGTCATCATTTTCGATGTAGTAGCTCCACGCCACTTTGCTGCGCCATTCGGCGCGGGCGTAGTCGGAAAGCTGGGTGTCGATCCCGTCGAGCAGGGCTTTGGCCCCGGCCGGACTATCATCCTTGATCTGCCCATTGATCGCCGCCGCGACCGCACCGGGCATGGTGCCATCCGCGCTGTCCCGCGGTCGCACCCGTTTGGCGCGGCTGGGAAGCGAACTAAACGTGCGCAATTGCGGCAATGCAGGAGTGCCGAGCGCGCCGCGCCGCTGCGCCAGACTGGCGATCTGTTCGGACTGCGGCAACTGGGTACCCTGCGCCAGCCAACCGCTAAGCGCGTCGAGTTCGATCTTGGGCGATCCGGCAGCAAGATAATATTCAGCGCGCGCGACCTGATGGAGCGGGCCATCGCTTTTCTGCACGAACAGCGTTTGCACCCGCGCCCAGTTGGCACCTTCGATCGCGGCGAACAGCTCCCGATAATAAGCTCGCTCGTCTTGTGTCAGCAGCACGGGCACAGTGGCGCTGGTACTGCGGCTGGAAAAATAGCTCACCGACGCGCTGTTGGCTGCGGCGCACACCGGCACAGCCGCGTTCACCACCGCCAATAGCAGCATCCATCTGCGTGCATTTGAAACCGGCTTCACCTTAGCGCAAATCCCTGCTTGATCGACCGACTCAGGCGTTTTGCCACGCCAGCAACGCCTGCCACAACCGGGCTTTGACCCGTGGCCGCCCCATCAGGTCTTCCAATCCCGGTGCCATCAGCGCCGCAACTGCACCATGGCTATGGGTTATTTGCGTAAAATGATCAGCGTTTTTCGCTGGATCGTGGCCGAGCAGCGATGAAATGGGGTGGCCGAAGCAGATCAACCGCTTTGGAGTGGCAAGTGCGATGTGCTGCCTGGTCAGTTCGGCCAGCCCGGTCTCAGTTAGCTCGGCCCAATCGGGGTGGGGCATGTGGCGCGGCAGCACGCTGGCGAAATAGGTTTGATCGGAAGCTATCCCCATTGCCGTCAAGATCGCACCGAGCAGCTTGCCCAGCGGACCCGATAGCAGCCGCTCCTCATCTTCGGCCTCTGGGTATTCAACCAGCACCATCAATTCCGCGCCGGCTTCTCCGCGCGGCGCGACTCGTCCAGCCAGCTGCCCGGCATCGAGCGCGGGTTCGGTCAACCACCACGCCTGAAACCCCGCCAAGTCCTGCGGCCAATTTACCGGATTTCCGCCGATTAACGGGCGTGGCGGGGGTGCCGGAGGCAGCGGCGCCGCGTATTTTGCGGGACCTGACTTCGACTCGGGTTCGCTCTCGGGCGTGTCTAACCAAGATGCGGCGGCGTCGGCAAAGCTGTACTCAACCCCGGCCTCGCGCCACCATTGCAGCACAGATGCTACGGCAACGGAGTCTAGCGCCGCGGGCGCGCTGGGTGAGCCAGAGAAAGTCACGCTACGGTCTTGACCTCCCCGGCCGCAGCAATCAAGGGTTTGCCCAGCAAAAAGCCATTAACAGGGTATGGGCGTATGACCGAACGCGAATCGATGCCGTATGACGTGGTGATCGTCGGGGGTGGCCCGGCCGGCCTGGCTGCGGCGATCCGGCTTAAACAAGTCAGTGCCGATCTGACCGTCTGCGTGCTCGAAAAAGGCTCGGAAATCGGCGCGCATATTCTCTCCGGCGCGGTGGTCGATCCCAAGGCGCTGGACGAACTGCTGCCCGAATGGCGGACTTCGGGTTGTTCGCTGGCCGACGTGCCGGTGACCGATAACTGGCATTGGCTACTGGGCAAAGCCAAGAAAACCTCGATCCCGCATTGGCCGATGCCGCCATTAATGAGCAACAAAGGCTGTTACACTGGCAGTCTCGGCAACCTGTGCCGCTGGCTGGCCGAACAGGCCGAGGGGTTGGGGGTAGAGATCTTCCCCGGCTTCCCCGCCGCCGAAGTGCTTTACCACAGCGATGGCTCGGTCAAGGGTGTGGCGACGCAGGATATGGGCGTGGCCAAGGATGGCAGCCACAAGAGCGATTACCAGCAAGGTATGGAGCTGCACGGCAAATACACCATGTTCGCGGAGGGCGCGCGCGGACATCTGACCAAACAGCTCAAAGCCAAATATGCTTTGACCGATGAGAGCCAGCCGCAGATCTACGGGCTCGGCATCAAGGAGCTATGGGATATCGACCCAGCCAAGCACGTCGCGGGCCGGGTGATCCACACGCAAGGTTGGCCGCTGTCCGAAACCGGAACCAACGGCGGCGGGTTCCTGTACCATCAGGCGAACAATCAGGTCGCCTTGGGCTTCGTCACCTGGCTCAACTATTCGAACCCTTATGTCTCTCCGTTCGAGGAGTTGCAGCGCTGGAAGCAGCATCCGGAAATCCGCGCGATCCTTGAAGGCGGACGGCGGGTTTCCTACGGCGCACGGGCAATCAACGACGGCGGCTGGCAATCGGTGCCCAAGCTCGATTTCCCGGGCGGAGTCTTGATCGGGTGTTCGGCCGGGTTCCTCAATGTCCCGCGGATCAAGGGCAGCCACACCGCGATGAAAAGCGGGATGTTGGCGGCCGAAGCCGCGGCGGCGGCGATTGCCGCGGGCCGGGGCAGCGATGCCCTGAGCGAATACGATGCGGCGGTGCGCAGCAGTTGGATCGCCAAGGAACTGAAACTGGTCAAGAACGTGCTCCCCGCAGTGGAGAAGTTCGGCGATGATATCGGCACCGTCCTGGCGGGCATCGACATGTGGATGCGCACGCTCAAGATCGGCCTGCCGATCACGATGAAGCACCACCCGGACAACGAAGCGCTGTGCCGCGCCGATCTGTATAAACCGATCGCTTATCCCAAGCCCGACGGCGTGATCAGCTTTGATCGGCTAAGCTCGGTGGCGCAGTCGTTCACCAACCACGCCGAGGATCAGCCGGTGCACCTGCAGGTCAAAGACCTCGAACTGCAAAAAGTCAGCGAGCTGGGTGTGTTTGGCGGGCCATCGACCCGCTATTGCCCTGCTGGGGTCTATGAATGGCTGGAAAACCCCGACGGCTCGCCGCGCTATCAGATCAACGCGCAAAACTGCGTGCATTGCAAAACCTGCGATATCAAGGACCCCAACCAGAACATCAACTGGGTGACGCCGGAGGGCGGCGGTGGGCCGAATTATCCCAATATGTGATGAACCTCCCCGTTCCGGAGAGGTTTTATGATCGAAACCGCATACGCCAAGCTCAACCTGGCGCTGCATGTCCGGCGGCGGCGGGATGATGGGTATCATGACCTGGAGACGCTGTTCGCATTTGTTGATGCGGGGGATGTGCTTTCGGCCCGTTCGGCGGGGCGGGATGAGCTCAGAACGGTTGGTGAGTTTGCCCAGCAACTAACTGATCCGTTTTATAACATCGTGGCCAAAGCGTTGCACGCGCTGCCGCACGGACCGGGCTGGGCGGTAACCCTCGCAAAGAACCTGCCTGTGGCCGCAGGGTTGGGCGGAGGATCGGCCGATGCCGGTGCGGTGTTCCGCCTGGTTGAAGCGCAGCACGGCCTGCCCGCTGACTGGCGGGAGCGCGCTGCCAAGCTGGGCGCCGATGTTCCAGCCTGCGTGCGGTCGGTCACCTGCGTCGGACGCGGGACTGGGACTGATCTCACCGAGATCGCCAACGATTTGTCCGGCACGCCGGTGCTGCTGGTCAATCCGCGCATCCCTTTGGCGACCGAACGGGTATTCGCGGGTTGGGACGGCATAGATCTCGGAGGTTTGCCCCAAGGATCAGTGCGGGAGATTGCGCTTTCCGGACGTAACGATCTCGAAATCAGCGCCGTCGCGCTGTGCCCGGCAATTACCGAGGTGCTGGCTGCTTTAGCCCAAACCAAACCGCTGCTGGCGCGAATGTCGGGATCGGGCGCGACCTGTTTCGCGCTCTATGAGACACCGGATCAACGCAGCGCTGCGCTGGCCGGGATCAAAGCGGCCTATCCTGCCTGGTGGACCATGGCCGGGAATTTGCGATGAGCAAACACGAAGCCTGGCGCCTGATCGGAACCCCGCGCTTTGGCGGGATCTTGGTGGTGTCCGACCATGCTTCCAACCGCGTGCCCGATGACGTCGACCTTGGCATCGATCCGGCACTGCTGAGCCAGCACATCGCGGTCGATCTGGGTGTTGCGGAAGTCGGCGCATTGATGGCCCAGCGGCCCGGCATCGCTGCGTTCCAGGGCAATGTCAGTCGCTTGGTGTGCGATTGCAACCGCGAGGAACACGCGCCTGCGGTCATCCCGATCTTTAGCGACGGCCACACGATCCCAGGCAACGCGCTTGACCATGCCGGGCATCTGGCGCGCCTGGAGCGGTTTTTTTACCCCTATCACGCAGCACTGGCCGATCTGCTCGAGGCTAATCCTCCTGCGTTGATCCTGTCGCTGCACAGCTTCACCCCGCAGCTTGCCTCAAGTGATGAACCGCGCCCGTGGCAGGTCGGCGTGCTCTACAATCGAGACGAGCGCGCTGCCCGGTTGGCAATTCCTATGCTCGAGGCCGAGGGCTTGGTGGTGGGCGATCAAGAACCTTATTCGGGCCAGCTGCTTAACGCGACAATGAACCGCCACGCCGAGACCCACGGGCGGCCATATCTGGGGATCGAAATCAGACAGGACCAGATTGCGACCCCGCCGCAACACGCGCAATGGGCGGCCCGGCTTGGTACGATATGCAATAGGGTTGCGCTAATGCTGCCGTGAGGGCAGGGCGAATTGCGTAAAACGTCCGTTTGGGGAATCAAAAATGTCCGCGCGTTTCGATAAAACTCGTCTGCCCAGTCGCCACGTTTCGGTCGGCCCAGAGCGGGCACCGCATCGCAGCTATTACTATGCAATGGGAATGACCGAGGAAGAGATCAACCGGCCGTTCGTGGCGGTGGTCTCGGCCGGCAATGATAGCGCCCCGTGCAATACCGCACTCGATCCGCAGGCCGACATCTGCCGCCAAGGCGTTATTGCGGGCGGCGGCACGCCACGCCGGTTCAACACGATCACCGTCACCGATGGGATCGCGATGGGCCATCAGGGCATGAAAAGCTCGTTGGTCAGCCGCGAGGTTATCGCGGACTCGATCGAGCTTTCAGTGCGCGGTCATTGTTATGATGCGCTGGTCGGCTTCGCAGGTTGCGACAAAAGCCTGCCCGGGATGATGATGGCGATGCTGCGGCTCAATGTACCGTCGATTTTCGTCTATGGCGGGTCGATCCTGCCCGGCCGCTTCCACGGCCGCGATGTGACCGTGGTCGATGTGTTCGAGGCGGTTGGTCAATATGCTGCGGGGAATTGCCCGCTCAAGGATCTAACCGAGCTCGAAAAGCACGCCTGCCCGGGGCACGGCGCGTGCGGCGGCCAATATACCGCCAATACCATGGCTTGTGTGGCGGAGGCGATTGGCCTTTCTTTACCTAACAGCAACATGGCTCCGGCTGCTTACAAATCACGCGAAGAAGTAGCGGTGGCCGCGGGCAAGCAGGTTATGGAGCTGCTGGCGCTCAATCTGCGCCCTCGCGACATCTGCACGCGCGCTGCGTTCGAGAACGCGGCGCGGGTCGTCGCTGCCACCGGTGGATCAACTAACGGCGCGTTGCATTTGCCCGCCATGGCGAATGAATGCGGGATCGATTTCGACCTGTTCGATATTGCCGAGATATTCAAATCAACCCCTTACATCGCCGACCTCAAACCGGGTGGTAAGTATGTAGCCAAAGACATGTATGACGCTGGCGGGGTCTATATGGTCATGAAGACGCTGCTCGACGGGGGCTTTCTGGACCCCGCGCCGATCACAGTCACTGGTAAGACGCTGGGCGAGAATATCGAGCAGGTCGTCTGGAACCCGGACCAGAAGGTGATCTTCGACGTCAAGGCACCGATTACCACAACCGGCGGTGTGGTCGGTCTGCGCGGCTCGCTCGCGCCCGACGGGGCGATCGTTAAAGTTGCCGGAATGCATCGACTACAATTCAGCGGACCCGCACAAGTTTTCGAGTGCGAAGAAGAGGCCTTTGCAGCGGTTGAGCAGCGCCAAATCAAGGACGGCAGTGTCGTGGTCATCCGCAACGAAGGCCCCAAGGGCGGGCCGGGAATGCGCGAGATGCTCTCGACCACCGCGGCGCTCTATGGGCAGGGCATGGGCGAAAAGGTCGCGCTGATCACCGATGGGCGCTTTTCGGGCGCGACGCGCGGGTTCTGTATTGGCCACATCGGCCCCGAAGCAGCAGATTGCGGGCCGATCGCGCTGGTGCATGACGGCGATATCATCTCGATTGATGCCGAAGCGGGGACCATCGAACTCGAAGTGGATACCGCAGTTCTGGCAGCCCGCAAGGCCAAGTGGCAGCCGCGCGGGCATGATTACAATGCGGGCGCGCTGTGGCGCTATGCGCAAAACGTCGGCCCCGCCTGGCAAGGCGCAGTGACGCACCCCGGGGCCAAGGCAGAAACCCATGTCTATGCGGATATCTAGTCTGCTCTGTCTGAGCCTGGTGCTTGCCGCCTGCTCACCTCAAGTACCCTCTGCGGCCGCACGTGAACCGATCGCTTGCGCGCTGGGCGGATCGCAGCAGTTTAAACCTGATTGCACGGTCGAGCGGAGCATGTCCGATGGCGTGCAAGTGATCGTGGTGCGCTTGCCCGATGGCGGCTTCCACCGGCTTGAAGTGAGCAAGGACGGCCAAAACCTCAACGCTGCCGATGGTGCCGATCAATCGCAATCGGCGCTCAAGGGTGACCGGTTCGAAGTGATCCTGGGGCAGGACCGGTTTGTGATCCCGGCTAAGGCTAATGCCCGCTAACCAGATCCTCACCGCCGCGCAGATGCGCGCTGCGGAGGCTGCGCTGATCGCGCGTGGCACTTCGGTCGATATGTTGATGCAGCGCGCCGGGCGCGGCGCCGCCGAATGGGTCTGGCGCTTGGCGGCGGGGCGCAGCGTGATCGTGCTCTGCGGCCCCGGCAACAACGGCGGCGATGGCTATGTGATCGCCGAGGCTTTGCGCGTGCGGGGCGGGCCGGTGCGGGTGGTCATGGCGACTGAACCGACGAGCGCTGCGGCCATAGTGGCGCGCGGGCTCTATCAGGGCGCGGTACTCAAATCCGATGCGAGACCGCAAGGTGATGTTCTCGTAGATTGCCTGTTTGGCACTGGCCTAACTAGGCCGCTCAGCGCCCACGACGCTGCTTTGCTGAACCGCCTGGCAGCTAGCCATTGGCAGGTGATCGCGGTTGACTTGCCCAGCGGGGTAGATGCGGATCTGGGCCGGCCGCTCAATCCTGTTTTGCCTGCCAATGATCTCACGCTCGCTCTTGGAGCATGGAAACTCGCGCATTTCCTATTGCCCGCTGCGGCCAGGATGGGCGCGCTGCAATTGGTCGACATCGGCGTAGCGGCGGTCGACGGAGCGGCGGAGGTGATCGCGCCGCCCCATTTCAATCCTCCCACAGACGATGCACACAAGTACACGCGCGGACTGCTCGGGGTCATTTCTGGAGCAATGCCGGGAGCGGCGTTGCTGGCGGCGATGGCGGCGCAAGGTGCTGGCGCCGGGTATGTTAAGCTGCTGGGTAAGG